>DEPZ01000029.1:0-12662 GCA_002359025.1 Erysipelotrichaceae bacterium UBA3379
AATTTAATTGGTGCTTTATATAATTATTTAATGATGTATTCAAAATGAAAGTACTAACAAAGAGAAATTGTATCATTATATTGATAGTTCTATGTCTTTTTATGATTATTGGATCATTTTATGATTATCCAATATCCTTGGCTTTATATAATCAAAAGAATCCATTTGGTATCTTCTTTGCAAGCTATGGTCAATTACCTGCGATGCTATGTAGCGGGGTAGGTGGTTTATTGTTGATGAGAGTTTATCATCATGATAAACGTATAAAAAGAGTATTATCAATAGTCTTTGGTATCTTATTACAAGTGATGGCTGTTATTGGGATTGCGGTAGATCCGGTGTTATATATGCATATACCTATGGCTGTAAGTTGTATTATCGCTCTTGTTATTGTGGGGAGTGTTGATATCACCATATTAAAAATGACAAAAGATGCTTCAATAGATATGATGAAAAAAGTGATGTGGTTATTTATTGGAACTATGTTTATAGAGTTAATTGTGATTAATATTGTTAAAATACTTTGGGCTCGTCCAAGAATGAGAATGATTACAGCTATGAATGTAGATTTTCAACCATGGTGGGTTATTGGTAGTGAAATGAAAGATTATTTAATGGCATTAGGTGTTGTCAGTGAAGAGTTTAAATCATTTCCTTCTGGACATACTGGCAATGCGGCATGTATGATGTTGTTGAGTGCACTTCCACTTATTTGTTCATCATTAAAGGGAAAAGAATCTTTATTATTTGTTGTTGGTATAATTTTCACTTTATTAGTGGCTTTTTCACGTATTATTATGGGAGCTCATTTCTTAACTGATGTGACAGTTGGAATGACAGTTACATTTGTTGTTATGAATATCATGAATCAATTGATTTTTAAAAGGACATACTTTTACTAACTTTATAAGATATAATGAGGTGTAAACCTCATTTTTCTTTACTTTGAATCATATAAGTGCTATTCTATATTTAGATATTTAGATAATTATCTAAATATAGGGAGGTGAGATGAATGGGTGATGTTTTTAAAGCACTTAGTGATCCGACAAGAAGAAAAATATTAGAGTTACTTAATGACCAATCACTCAATGCAGGAGAAATAGCTGATTATTTTCAAATTACAAAACCATCTATTTCACATCATCTTACAATATTAAAGAAAAGTGGATTAATTATTGATGAAAGACAGGGACAAAACATTGTTTATAGTTTAGATATGACTGTTTTTCAAGATGTTATGTCATGGTTTATGAGTTTTATGAATGTGGGGGAAACGAAAGATGAAAAAATATGACATATTTCTATTTGTTGTGACTGTTTTGCTGGTAGTAGGTGTTTTCTTTTTTTCAGAAACTGTACCTATACATTGGAATGCTTCCTGGCAAGTTGATGGATATGGTAGTCGTTATACTTTATTGATATTAGCGTTTTTACCAATGGTTGTTTATTATGGTATGTCACTGACAAAGAGAATAGATCCTCGTAAAGATGTTTTAAAATATAGAGGAAAGACATATGATAGAATCCAAAAGTATTTATCGTTTTTCTTTATATTACTTGTTATATTTTTCTATTATATGACATTGAAACCTGAAAGTAATGGAACCATTCTTATTTCTTTTATATTGGGTGGTATGTTTATCATGTTAGGAAATTATATGCCTACGGTGCCTAAAAATTATTTTTTAGGAATTAAAACACCTTGGACACTTGCAAGTGAAGTTGTGTGGAAAAAGACGCATAAAGTTGCAGGTTATTGTTATGTGCTTGCAGGAGTATTGATTATTGTAGGTGGATTGATTGATATGTATTGGGTTATTTTTGCAAGTATTGGTGTGGCTACAGTATATGTATTTATTTATTCGTATATTGAATTTAAAAGATTATAGAGAAGGGGAATGAATATGTTAAAAATTGAACATTTAACAAAAGTATATGGTGATTATAAAGCAGTAGATGATTTATCATTGCATATACAAAAAGGTCAAATTTATGGATTTATAGGGCATAATGGTGCTGGAAAGACAACGACATTAAAGTCAGTTGTTGGTATATTACCTTTTGATCAAGGCAGTATTACAATAGATGGACATTCTTTACAAAAAGAACCGTTGGTATGTAAAAAATTAATGGCGTATATTCCAGATAATCCAGATTTATATGAATATTTAACAGGTATTCAGTATTTGAATTTTATATGTGATATTTATCAAATATCTAAACAAGATAGAGAAGAAAATATTAAAAAATATAGTGATATGTTAGAATTGACATCTGATCTGGCTCAACCTATTAGTGCTTATTCGCATGGTATGAAACAAAAATTAGCAGTTATTTCTGCATTTGTGCATCATCCACAATTGATTATAATGGATGAACCATTTGTAGGGTTAGATCCTAAAGCATCTCATTTATTAAAACAGTTAATGAAAGATTTTTGTAAACAGGGAGGCGCTATATTCTTTTCTACACATGTTTTAGAAGTTGCTGAAAAACTATGTGATCAAATAGCAATTATTAAACAAGGACAATTAATTGTTACTGGACCTACACAAGAAGTTATTGGAAATGAATCTTTAGAAGAAGTATTCTTGGAATTGGAGAACGACAATGTTGAAGACACTCATTAAAATACGATTACAAGGCTTCTTATCTAGGCAGATGAGAAGCAGTAAGAAAAGTAAGAGTGGTGTAGGGAAAATTATATTAATGTCATTATTGTTTCTATATGTTGCTGTTGTCTTTATAGCATTGTTTGGTTCTATGTTTTCAATGATGGTAGAACCCTTCCATGCATTACAATTGGATTGGTTGTATTTTGCATTAATGTCTATTGTTATTATAGCTTTATGTTTTGTTGGAAGTGTATTTTTAGTACATCATGAAATCTATGAAGCAAAAGACAATGATGTATTATTATCAATGCCAATAAAGACAAGTGATATTTTGTTAAGTAGAGTCTTTATTATTTTATTGCTCAATTATATTTATGAAATTGTTGTTGCTGGACCAGCAATAGGGGTATATATATTAAAAATAGGTATGACTCCTATACAAATCATATACTTTATAATCATATTTTTAACTCTACCATTATTTGTACTAGCATTAACATGTTTCTTTGGTTGGATATTGGCTCATGTTTTGATTCATGTCAAACAAAAGAATATCATATCTATTCTCTTGTTTGTTGTCTTTATGTTGGTATATATGTTTGGTATTACAAAAGTAGAAGAGTATATGAATTGGATGCTTGCAAACGGTCAAACACTTGCAGCATCTATTGAAACAGCAGTGTTTCCTATCTATCATTTGGGTATATCTTTACAAGATGGAAATGTGATAAGTTTATTAGTATATCTATTATTTGCGATTATACCATTTGGGATTGTCATGTATCTTCTATCACATAATTTTATTAAACTTGCAACAACAAAACCAAAAGCAAAGAAGAAAGAATATGTTGATAAACCAATGAAAACGAATCATTATTTTATAGCATTATTTATTAGAGAATGGAAACATTTTACTTCTAATGCTATGGTGATGATGAATGGTGCGGTAGGTATTTTGATGAGCATTATTGCCTTGGTTGCTTTATTTATTTATAGAGATAGTATTTATGACATGATGAGTCAGGTACCAATGCTGAAACCAATGATTGCTCCTATGATATGTGCAGGCGTATTGGGATTAAGTTCTATGAATATTATTAGTGCTTCTTCTATTTCATTAGAAGGAGATAGATTATGGATTATACAATCATTACCTGTAAAAACAATAGATATATTACATTCAAAGTTATCTTTACATTTGATTTTATGTATACCGGCTGGATTAATTCTATCAATTGTTGGTTGTGTCATGTTTCCTGTGAGTTTATGGGAAGTTGTTTATATTTGTTTGTTACCAGTGTTTTTTACAATCTATATTGCTTTATTAGGTTTATTGCTTAATTTATGGAAACCTAAATTTGATTGGGTAAATGAAACAATCTGTGTGAAACAAAGTATGCCAGTTATGTTGACAATGTTTATATCTATGGGAATGGTTTTTGTATTGGTATTTGTATATTTGAATTTTTTAAGTTCACTAAGTATCAATGCTTATATCTTATTGCTTTTGTTATTCTTTATTGTTGTGGATATTGTTTTCTATGTATTATTAAAAACATGGGGAGTAAGAAAGTTTGAGGAATTGTAGAATAGTCATAGACTATTCTCTTTTTGTATATCTTGTATAACCAAATTGAATAAGACAGGTGAACAAAATCATGGTATAATAATATAAAAATATTTAAAGGAAGTTATTGATGATGAAGAGAGTATTTTATGCATTGATAAGTGTTTTTATGATTGTATCAAATCTTTATAGTGTTTATGCTGAAGATTCTAAAGTTATTAAAGTTGGATATCCGATTCAATCTGGAATAACTCAAAAAGATGGTACAGGATATACCGTTGATTATTTAAATGAGATGAAGAAATATACAGGATGGGAATATGAGTATGTTAGGGTTGATGGAGATTTAAATCAACAATTGACAACTTTATTAACCATGTTACAAAAAGGCGAAATAGATCTCATGGGGGCTATGAACTATAATGAAGCATTAAGTAATATATATGATTATCCTACAGATAGTTATGGGAATGCCTATACTGCATTAGCTGTACAAAGAGATGATGCAAGATGGTTGAATGATGATTATGCTCACTGGAATCATATGAAAGTAGGTGTTTATCCTTCTTTAAAAGCAAGACAAGATGAATTAGAGAAGTTTGCAGATTTAAATGGATTTACATATACAATTAAAGAATATGATAATTATGATGAAGTTTTAAAAGCTATAGAAAATCAAGAAATTGATGCGACTTTACATGTCGATATCTCTTTGGATAATAAGTTAAGATCTATTGCTAAATTTTCACCTAGACCATTTTATTTTGCTACAACAAAAGGAAATACTGAAATTATTAGAAAACTTAACAATGCATTAGAGTGTGTTTCTGAAAATAATCCTTATTTAAAATCTAAATTATATACTCAATACTTCAAAAGTGATGAGAAATTTATGATTTCTCAAGAAAATAAAAGTTATATTGAATCATTAGGAACATTAGATATTCTCTATTTTAATGGAAATAAACCATTACACTACTATGAAAGTGGTAAAGATAAAGGAATTTCTATAGATTACCTAGAAAAAATGTCTACAGAAATTGGGTTAAAGTATAATTTAACAGCAGTCGATTCTTATCAAGAGGCGAATGAATTATTAAAACAAAAGAAAGTTGATATGATTTTAGGCCTACCTGTACAATCAAATCTCATATCTACATACAATATGAAAGTCTCTCAACCTTATTTTACTAGTCAAGGTGTAGAAGTCACAAATAATAAATCTATAGAAACAATATCGAATCAAGTTGTCTATAATTCACAGGATATATTAAAAAGCATTAACAAAGGAGAAGAAAGTGCGTTCTATATAGATTCTTATATAACTCAACACTATATCAATCCTTATTATTCTTTTCAAAATTTATATGTTAATCATTCACATATGACAGAACTTCAATATGTGTTTTCCTTTGATAAAAATCTAGATATAAGATTACAAAATATTATCAATAGTTATATTAATAGCTTTGTACAACAAGATTTACAAAAGATGATTTATGCCAATACAAATATAAATATGAAATATACTCTTTCTAGTTTTGTTAGACAATATATATGGCAAATATCATTTGCATGCTTATTTGTATTGCTTATATTTGCAATTCTATATTTAAAAATAATGCAAGATCGTAATAAATATCAAAATATACTCTTGTTACAAAATAGTCGTTTTACAAACTTTTCATCTATGTTAGATGAATGTATATTTGAATATGATTATTCTACAGATATCTTACAAATACAAAATAACAGAATACTATTCTCTCGACAAAATCATATTGAACATTTCTTAGAAAATTATCCTGATCATTATATTGCTGTGATGATTCAACAAAAAGAAGATTTACAACAAAATAATATGCTATTACAAGATGGAAAAGAAATATGGCATAGAACAACAATCAAAATCATCAGAGATAAACATGAAAAAGCAATATATGCTATTGGAAGAATTATTAATATACATGATGATGTTTTAGAAAAAGAAAAACTTGTGAGAGATTCTCATACAGATTCATTAACTCAACTCTATAATAGACAAGGAGCAAAAGCGATTATAAGTGAAGTTTTAAAAGAACATGAAGGATGTATGATGATTATAGACATAGATAACTTTAAGCGTATAAACGATACATATGGACATCCTGTAGGTGATGATGCCTTAAAGAGATTGAGTGAAGTTATTATAAAAAGTTTTAGAAAAGATGATATTAAATGTCGTTTAGGTGGAGATGAATTTATGATTTTTCTACCTTCATTGTCACAAAGCTTATTACAAAAACGTCTACGTGACTTTATAGAACTTGCACAAAAAGAAGTTTTTCAAGAATATAGTGATTTACAAGTTTCTATGAGTATAGGTATTTCTACATCTTCTAGAGTATATCAAGAACTTTATATACAAGCTGATGAAGCTTTATATAAATCTAAGAAATTTGGTAAAAATAGATATTATATATATAAACCAACTCTTTAACTTATGTTAGAGAGTTTTTTGAATTTTAGATAAAAAATATGGTATGATATGGGTATGAATAAGAATGGAATAGGGGAAGATGTTATGGAGTTTAATATTGTTTCGACAACAATGAAATTAGATAAAGATATTGATAAAATAGATAGAATGATTGAAAAAGAGAAGTACCAGGAAGCGATTGAACTCTTTTTTAATCTATATCCTGAATATGTAAGAACATTAGGAAAAGGGTATATAGGGACAATAAATTTATTACAACAATATGGTGTATTACTTAGATATATTGATGATTATGATAAAGCTTTAGAAATATTTAAAGAAGTATATGACTTGTTTTGTATCAATTTAGGTGAAAAAGAACAAATGACATTATATGCTTTATGTGATTTATCTGATTCTTATAGAGATATAGGCGATTATCAAAAAATGCTATGAATCAAGTCAAGAAGTATTGGGAGAATCTCATGAAAATACACTGACATATCTACGTAATCTGGCAAGAGCATATAAACTTAACGATGATTATCAAACATCACTAAAGCTTCTTCAAACTTGTTATAAGGTATGTAAAGAATATTTGGGTGCTACTGATATTGATACATTGGATACATTATTTGATCTTGGAATAAGCTATCATGATAATGGATATTATGAAAAATCTCTTGAATGTCATCAAACTGGCTACAAACTAAGAAAGCAAGCCTTTGGATTATTCCAACCTGATACATTATATTGCTTAATGAATGAGTCTGTTGATTATATAAAACTTGATAAGTTAAAAGAAGCTTTAGATATAACAAATCAGTCTTATCAATTGTATAAGAAATATTTTGCTAAAAAAGATTCTGATAGTTTGGACATTCTTAATAAGATATCTTCATTGTATAGATATTTAAACCAAGGTGATAAGTTGATACAATGCCAACAAGAATGTTACACGCTAGCCAAAAAATTATATGATGAAAAAGATGTAAGACAATTAGATATTCTTATTCAACTCGCTGATGATTATCAATTGATAGATGATTATACACAAGCGATAGAATATCTCGATAAATGTTATCAAATAGCTTTAGAAATCTATGGAGAAGAGAGTTATGAAGTCGCTGATATTTATAGTAAATTAGGTTATTGCTATAGTCAAAATCAAGATTACAAAAGAACACTAGATTATTTTAGAAAAAGTTATGATATATTCAAAGCAATACCAGATTTATCAAAAGAAGATATTCTTATCGATTTATTAAATCTTGCTTTGGCATATTGTCATAATCAACAACATGATCAAGCAATAACATATCTTCAAAAATGCTGTGCTTTAAAACAAGAACTTCCTCACTACACAGATAAAGATATACTTGCAGAATTAGATACTTTAGTATATTGTTATTATGAAATAGAAGATTATCAAAAAGTAAAAGATTTAGCTCAAAAACGTATGAATATTGAAAATAAGCCAAGTGAAGGAACAAAGCTTAAAGAAACTGTTTATCTTCTTGCAAATGCTTATGACCACTCTGGTGATACGATACAAGCAATGGATTTATATCAATATTGTTTAGAACTTGCTAAAACATCTTCAGATACAGATGATTCTTTTATAAAGACAGTAGAAAATAAGATTGCAGAGTTAGAAATGCAATAACTTTTGATAGTTTACAACAAAGGAGTACATTTTGAAATGTACTCCCTTTTGAATATAATATTCAAATTCTATTTTTTAAATACGATAATTGATTTAAAGAGATCGCCATCTATTTCGACATGGAATGTTCCTTTTTGTATCTCAGTAAAACTTTTTACAATAGCTAATCCTAAACCAGAACCACCACTATGTCTAGACGTATCACCTTGTACAAATCTTTCTACAATCTCTTTTTCATTAAAGTTAATTTCTGCTTCAGAAATATTCTTAAATGTGATTTTCACTTCTCCTTGTAAATCTTCTATATCAATATAAACTCTTGTATTTTCTAATGCATATTTACTTATGTTTATAATTAAATTTTCAAATATACGATATGTTTTAGAACTGTCTAGTGAACAGATAATCTTATCATCTGATAAGTTGAGTCGGATATCTAAGTTCTTTTCTTCGAGTTTATCTTGACATTCTAATAAAGCCTGTTTTATTAATGCTTGGATATCTACATTCATATAATTAAGTTTAATATCTCCGCTATTGGCTTTGCTGACTTCAAATAAGTCATCTATTAAATTCTTTAAACGTAATGAATTACGTTCTAGAACTTGTAAATAGTGATTTCTATCTTCATTGGATAGTGTTTCTTGTTTTAATAAATCTACATAAGTAATTATAGATGTTAGTGGTGTTTTTAAATCATGAGAAACATTTGTTATTAATTCTGTTTTCATTTTTTGAGATTTGACTTCTTCGTTGACGGCTTTTTCAAAGCCTTCTTTAATATGAGAGAATTTCTCTTTTAATGGGTTGAAGATTCCTAAATCCTCATTAAAATTAGCATCAAAGTTTCCTTCAGCAAGAACTTGTGTGGATTGTAATAATTTAGAATAATCTTCTTTAATTTCTTGTGCTTTCTTTTTTAATATAAAGAATATAGCAAGAGAGTAAAGAATAGTGATAATAAAACCAAATCCAAATAAGAAACTTATGATAGACATGATAATAAAGTTTAAACCAACAATCTTTAATACTGTAGAATTGATTTTGTCATCAAAATCAAATTGAATGACTTTATTAATCAAATGATAACCATGAATAACAATCCAACCAATACATGTATCCTCTTTTAAATAGTTTTTAATACCTTTATGAAGTACATATTTTAACCAATATCCAGCTAATAAGAATAATAAGAAATAAACTAACCAATAGCCAATATTTAATACAGAGGTAATTATAGGAGCCCATGATTCAATTCCTAACTTAGATAAGATTGTTATAAAATCTTGATCGGTTGTCTTAATAAGATACCCTGTACCTAAAGTCATAAAAGTTACAAGCATAGGCCATATAATTGCTAAAAATAAGAATTTAACTCTTACAAGAAAATGAAGAATAATATTATTTTCTAATACACGAAGAGGAACAACGAGTGCTGTTATAAATGATATGATAATACCAATCATTAAATAAGGTAAAGAATAACGTAAATAATCACTAATAATATCACTTGAAAGATAATGATCTAACTCACTATTCGGAACAACATCTTTTAATATTGCATAAGTAATTGTTAAATGATTCGGTGTATTTTGAGAGAGAGTATATTCCACAGCATTATCATCAGTGTATTGTGTAGAAGATGATATATCTTGTAAACAACTATAAATATAATCATTTAAATTGGGATTATCTGTATTTTTAATAAAGTCTATTTTATAGTCGTTATTTTCAAATGTTATTTGATAATAGAATAAATATTTATCTTGAAGTTCTTTGTTTGATGGTAATGATGATAAGTTATCTTGAGTATTAGATATTGTTTTATTTGTTTTTGTATCAACGGCTTGATAAAAGATGTTATCATTGGATTTAAGATTTGTCATATGATTATCTATTTCTTGTTGATACTCACGTTTTATTTGATCGATATCATTTTTACTGAGTTGGTCTGTATTTGTAAGATTGAGATATTGCAAAGAATCAGTATTTTTTGTCATGATATCTAATGGAATATGATCGTCAGCAGTTTCTTCGATGCAATAATTAATGATTGTATCGGCATCTGCTTTTGAATTGTTTTTTATAGTTGGATAAAAAGCATACATACCTATACTACACATAAGAAGTATGACAATCAGTATGCTGTGAAAAAGTATATTTTTATTTTTCATTCTAATCCCTTCCTTGTTTTTCTATTTTATACCCAACTCCCCATACAACTTTTAAATATTGTGGATTCTTTGGATCTCGTTCTATCTTTTCTCTTAGATTTCGAACATGAACCATGACAGTGTCAGTGTTGATTGCATCTTCATGCCAGACACTTTCATAAATATTTTCAGCGGAAAATACCTTTCCTGGATATTGCATAAGCAATTCTAATATCTTAAATTCTATTGGAGTGACTTTGATGACTTTGCCTTCTAATGAAACTTGTTTTGTATCAAGATTAAGCTCTAAGCCTCCAACTGTATATACATTTCTTGTTTGATCTTGTACAAAGTTTAAATACTTTGTATAACGTCTAAGCTGTGAAGATACACGAGCTAAGAGTTCCATTGGAACAAAGGGTTTTGTCATATAGTCATCTCCACCTATATTTAAACCTGTCACTTTATCTATATCTTCTGATTTTGCTGATAAAAAGATGATTGGGAAATCATATTTTTGTCTAATTTGCATTGTCATTGTTATACCATCCATTACTGGCATCATGATATCTACTATTGCTAGATGGATTGTTTCTTTATAAATAATATCAAGACCTTCTTTTCCGTTATGAGCTTTTAAAACTCTATATCCTTGTGTTTTTAAATAAATTTCAATCGCATCACATATTTCTACTTCATCTTCAACAACCAAAATTGTATATTCCATAAAATTCCCTCCCTAACTATCTCTAGTATACTAGAAATAGTTGAAGAAATGTAGTTGAGAAAATGAAAGATTTTCTAAAGATGACAAATATTTTGATGATTCATTTTTCTATAAATCAATAAACCAATAATAGAAATAACACCTGTAATGACAAAAATCATAAGAGAATATAAATAATTTGCTTCACTGAGTGCATGTCCACCCATTGTACTTGTGATAATTGATGGAATTCTTGCGAGGGTTGTAATAAGTAAAAATGTAGGGAGTTTCATATCGGTGAAAGGAATAAGATATGTTAAAAGGTCTTTTGGTGTGCCGGGTATAAAGAAGACAATAAAACACAAGATATTTCTTTTTTCTTTGTTTTTTAAGAATTTAACATCATTTATTTTATTTATATCAATAAAGTGTGAAACGAAGTGCATACCAAATTTCTTTGTAAAGTAATAGATAATTATAGAACCTATACCACAACCAATTAAACATGCAAGAGTCCCTCCAATAGACCCATAGAGTAAACCGGCCATAATCTCTACAATTTCACCAGGAAGAAATACAAATATGACTTGTAGTATTGTCACTAAAATTAAGATGATATATCCTAAAATACCTGTATTTTTATTTTGCAGTAAAGATATCATTGGCTGATATGCGATTATACATAAAATAAGTAATAAAAATAGAAAACCAAAAATGTACAGAACACCTTTTTTCTTTAACATATCTCTCACCTCTCGCTTATAGTATGGACTGATTATATAAAATTCTACACTATAAATTCATAAAGATTTTCTAAAGAAAAGTGAAGAAAACCTTATGTTTTCTTCACTATTTTCCTTCTAAGAAATATGTTGCTTCCATATCAGCAGTAGATAAAGCAAAAGCTAAAGGAAACATTTCAAATGCTGATCCAACATTCCTTGCATCCTCATTTCCTGCAAATCCCATGTGATATCTAATCGCAAAAGCTTCTTCTCTTGATAGTCTCATATAGCCACTAATCATATATACACTTTTTTCACCATGACCATAGGGTAATGTATCATTGTATTCGTAAGTTGGAACTTGAACCCATTGTCCATTTTCTTTGACATTTCTATAACTTTTTTTATAACAGTTGATTTTACATAAATCATGTAATAAAGCTACAATAGCAATAGATTCTTCACTATATTGTAATTGATAGACTTCCTTTGTTCTAGGTCTATCTAAATAGTCCTTTAAGCAATCATATACATTTAAGCTATGTTCTAATAAACCACCTTCATAACTTCCATGAAATCTCGTGCTTGCAGGGGCTTCAAAGAAATCAGAATTATGAGAAAGTAAAAAATCTAATAATTTATCGCTTCCTTCTCTATGAATATATGTTTTATAAATATCAATAAATCTTTCTTTATTTGTCATCATCTCACGTCCTTTTTGATTATTATATCAAATTCATAGAGTATGTATATGAAATATATATGTTTT
>DEPZ01000029.1:12780-19456 GCA_002359025.1 Erysipelotrichaceae bacterium UBA3379
ATATAAATCTGAAATACTTTGGAAAAAATACCAAATTTAGTAATATACATTTTTGCCAATAATAAATAAAATATGCGTGTAAACGCTTAAGGAGGAAAATGAATATGAAGGGATTTACAAGTTTTATTGAAAATCATCTTGTGCCTGTAGTATCTAAAATTACAAATTTAAGATATTTTCAAGCATTAAGAAATGGTTTTATGGTTATTATGCCTTTAACTATTATTGGATCAATTTTTATGTTAATTACTGATTTCCCATTAGCTGGATACAGTGATTTTATGGCTGGTATATTTGGAAGTGATTGGACAAGTTATATAGAACCAGCATATCGTGCAACTTTCAATATGATGGGATTTATGTTAGTTGGAACGATGGCTTATAAATTAGCTGAAAGCTATGATATGGATAGATTAAGTTCTTTAGTTCTATCTTTAGTTGCATTTGTTGTTGTTTCTCCAAAACAAGTAGTAACTGAAAGTGGAGAAATTGTGAGTCGTGTATTAGATATGACATGGCTAGGAACTCAAGGAGTTATTACAGCTATACTTGTAGCTATTTTATCTGTAGAAATTATGCGTTTTTGTATAAATAAAAATCTTGTGATTCGTATGCCCGATTCAGTACCTGATATGGTAAGCAAATCATTTAGTGCATTAGTACCAGGTATTATTGTTGTTTTAGTGATGTTAATTATTAATGGTGTATGTAAAGTATTTGTTGGTTCTTTACATGAAGCTATTTATGCAGTTATTCAAGTACCTTTACAAGGTTTAACTTCTAGTTTATTTGCGATTATTGTTGTTGGTGGATTGAATGGATTCTTATGGTGGTTTGGTATTCATCCAACTGTAGTTAACTCTATTGTTAATCCATTATTGATTGCTAATGCAGATGCAAATCAAGCATTATTTAATGCACATAATTTATCATTAGCAACTGGTAATGTTGGGACAATTCAAATGATTGACCAATTTGCAACTATTGGTGGTGCAGGTATGACAATTGGTTTAATTATTGCAATGATTATTGTTTCAAGATCTTCAAGATTAAAGACAATGTCTAAATTAGCTGCAGTACCAGCATGTTTCAATATCAATGAACCATTAGTATTTGGTTTACCAATTGTATTTAATCCATTAATGTTAATACCTGTTACATTAGCACCTATGGTTTCTGTAGTGATTGCTTATGTTGCTATGAGTATTGGATTTATGCCTTTATTTACTGGAGTTATGGCACCTTGGTCTACACCACCAATTATATCAGGATTCTTAGTTGCTGGATGGCAAGGGGCAGTTGTTCAAATTATAGCAATTGTTGCATCTGTTGTTATTTATTATCCATTTGTAAAAGCTTTAGATAATCAATATAGAAAAGAAGAAAGTACTAACGAAACAAATTAATTAGTGTTATAATTCTTTTAGGAGGATTATTATGAACCATAAACATATATCTCAATTTGCTTTACAAATTGCCAATCATTCAACAAACCTAACACTTATGGAACAAGCAATGGTAAAGAAATTATTAAAAAACAAGGATGTTTTAACATATGATCATTTTACGATTACATATCTCGCAGACTTTTTAAATGTGAGTACGACAAGTTTACATAGGTTATCAAAGAAGCTAGGATATTCTAGTTTTAAATTAATGAAAGAAGATTTTTTTGAGGAAGAAAATATAGAAACTGATCATCCTATACCTTACGACTATCTAGGCATGATTTCTATGACCTATAGATCAGTAGAATCATCTATAACTCAAGAAATGATGAATGATTTATTAAAAGCAAAAAGAATAGTGATATATGGCATGGGGATGAGTCATTATATCGCAAAGATATTTCAAATTAAATTACAATTATTAGGAATATTGGTTGAGCAATATTGTGATTCAAGATTTATGAAACTATCATCACAAAACTTACAATCCAAAGAAGATGTTATTATTGTTTTATCAAGAAGTGGTTGTCCACCAGAATTGATACAAGTGATGAGTGAAGCAAGTCAAAGAGAAGTTGTATCTATATTAATCACAGAAACAAAACAATCACCACTAAAGGAATTATCAACATATGTTATTCAAACTGCAAAAACAGTAGATGATGACAATGATATTGATACAAGAATACATACTCATATAGCAATGGATTTATTAATACAAAGATATTTATTATTAAAGGAGGAACATATAAATGAAACATGATTTTGATTCAATGTTAGAAAGACGATATAATGGTTCAATGAAATGGGAGACACCATATATTAATAAAAGGTTTCAAACACATCTCCAAGCAGATGATCAGTTCTATCCTTTATTTATCGCAGATATGGATTTTACTATGGATCATTCTATCCAAAATAAACTCATGTCTTTTATACAAGCTGGTGATTTAGGATACTTTCATGTTCAAGATAGTTTCTATGAAAGTATCATCCGTTGGTATCATGATATTCATGGTATACAAGTAGAAAAAGAGTGGATTGTTCCAAGTATAGGAACAATTACATCTCTCCATTTATTAACTGATTTATTTTCTAGAAATCAAAATATATTGATTATGACACCAGTCTATGGGCCTTTTATGAATTGTGCAAAATTAGGAAAAGCATACACAATGCCATTAACTTACCAAGATCATCAATATACAATTGATTTTAAAGAATTAGAAAATACTATTCAAACTCAAAATATACATACATTATTATTATGTAATCCACATAATCCAGGCGGTAAAGCATGGACATATGATGAATTATATCAATTGGTTCAAATATGTAAAAGATATCAAGTTATGATTTTCTCTGATGAAATACATAGTGATATTCTTTTATCAGATGAACCATTTACATCGCTTATCCAATTTTATGATATATATGATCATATATTTGTATCTTCATCACCTAATAAAACATTCAATATATCTGGACTTTCTACATCATTTACTATTTGTAAAAATAGTGAATATAATCAACAGTTTATTGACTATTTATCATCATTACATATTGGACCTCAACGTATAGGAACATATATGATAGAAACTGTTTATAATGAGGGAAGAGAATGGTATCATGGATTATTAGAATATTTAAAAAATAATATGGAAACAGTGATTTCTATATTAGAAACAACAGATATAGAAGTGATGAAACCAGATGCTGGATATTTGATATGGGTACGTTTGCCTAAAGTCAAAGATATAGACCAGTTTATAGTTGATTTAGCAAATAAAACGCATGTGTTATTAGAAACAGGAAGTCGTTTTGTTGATAATTATGAGGGCTGGATACGTATTAATACAGCTACACAACATCAATTATTAAAAGAAGCTATAAACAAATTTGTTGAATTCTATAATGAATATGGTGTATAACATATAAGAGGAGGTAATAAAATGAAACAAGCAGTAAAAACAAATAAAGCACCAGGTGCTATTGGACCTTATAGTCAAGGTATTGAAGTAGGAAATATGTATTTCTTTTCAGGACAATTACCATTAAATCCTGAAACAGGAGTTATGCCTGAAACAATTAAAGAACAAACAAAACAATCATTAGAAAACATTAAAGGATTATTAGAAAGTCAAGGTTTAGATTTTTCTAATGTTGTAAAAACAACTGTATTTTTAGATAATATGGCTGATTTTGCTGATATGAATGAAGTTTATTCTACATACTTTGTAGAACCATATCCAGCAAGAAGTGCTGTAGAAGTTGGAAAACTTCCTAAAGATGCTCTTATTGAAATTGAAGTTATTGCAGTGAAATAGAGTGGAGTCGTAGTGACTTCACTTTTTAAATATGGTAGTATTTGATAGGTGATAGAAATGAAGAAAACAAATGCATTAAGAATTTTAGATCAACATAAAATAAAATATGAAGTTGTAGAGTATGAATATGAAGATAATCATGTGAGTAAAGATCATATTTTTCAAAGTGAATTATCTCCTGAACATATTTATAAAACAATTGTTTTAAAAGCAACTCATGGATATATTGTTTGTTGTATACCTGTGTTAGAAGAAATTGATTTAAAGAAGCTTGCTAGAGAAAGTGGAAATAAGAGTGTAGAAATGGTTCATCAAAAGGATTTGTTAAATCTTACTGGATATATAAGAGGTGGATGTTCTCCTGTGGGTATGAAAAAGAAGTTTCCTACATATTTCCAACAAGATATGAAAGATTTAGAGTTGGTTGCAGTAAGTGCAGGAAAACAAGGAATGCAAATGATATTAAAGCCTATAGATTTATTGAATATTGTAGAAGGTAAGTATGTAGATGTTATAAAAAAATAATAACTGGTTCACTTTTTATGGTTTTTATGTAAGCACTTTGATATAATAAAAACAGAGGTGAATATTTATGGATTATAATACAAACTATGAAAGATGGTTAAACCATCCAAATATGGATGCATCTACAAAAATAGAATTAGAAAATATGAGTGAAAAAGAAAAAGAAGATGCATTTTATACAAACGTTGAATTTGGTACTGCAGGTATGAGAGGGATTTTAGGTCCTGGTACAAATCGTATGAATATTTATACAATCAGAAAAGCAAACGTTGGTTTTGCAAAATATGTTGCTGGATTAGAAAATGGTAAGGAAAGAGGAGTTGCTATTGGATATGATAATAGACATATGTCATATCGTTTTGCAATTGAAAGTGCAAAGATTCTTGCAACTTATGGAATTAAATCTTATATTTTTGAAAGTTTAAGACCAACTCCAGAGCTATCTTTTGCTGTTAGATATTTAAAATGTGCTGGTGGAATTATGATTACTGCATCACATAATCCTAAAGAATACAATGGATATAAAGTTTATGATGATACAGGATGTCAATTAATTCCTGAATGGGCAGATCAAGTTGTTAAATATGTTAATGAAGTAGAAGATGAATTATCTGTTCAAGTATGTAGTGATGAAGAAGCATATCCATATATGACATGGATTGGTGAAGAAGTAGATGAAGCTTATTATAAAGAAGTTATGGCTATTGAAGTGAATCCAGGTATGGATAAAGATGGATTTAAAATTGTCTTCTCACCACAACATGGAACAAGTAATATTCCTGTAAGAACATGTTTAACTCGTTTAGGATATAATGTTGTGCCAGTATTAGCACAATGTGCTCCTGATCCTGATTATACAAATACAAAATCTCCAAATCCTGAAGTAGAAGCTTCTTATGAATTAGCAATTAAAAAAGCTAAGGAAGTTGATGCTGATGTTGTTGTTATTTGTGATCCTGATGGAGATAGATTAGGTGTTGTTGCTAAACATGATGGGGAATATGTATTAATGAGTGGTAACCAATCTGCAGCTGTATACCTTGAATATATTTTAAGTCAAATGAAAGAAAAAGGAACATTACCTACAAATGCAGTTATGTACAATACAATCGTTACTTCTGATTTAGGTGAATTAGTAGCAAGAAGTTATGGTGTTGATGTAGAAAAAACATTAACTGGATTTAAATTTATAGGTGATAAGATTCGTAAATATGAAAAAACTGGTGAAAAACAATTTGTTTTTGGATATGAAGAATCTTATGGATGTGTAGTTAAAGACTTTGTTAGAGATAAAGATGCTGTACAAGCAGTATTAACTGCTGCTGAAGCAGGTAACTATTATAAAAAACAAGGTAAAGATTTGGTTGATGTATTAAATGAATTATATGCTAAACATGGTACATTTAAAGAAACACAAATTGCTTTATCTAAAGCAGGAGCTGCTGGTGCTGCTAGAATTAAAGAAATCATGGATAATTTAAGAAAAGATGCACCTGTAGCTATCGGTAATGTAAAAGTTGTTGCTGTAGAAGATTATCAAACGAGTTTAAGAGTTGAAAATGGTAAAGAAACAACAATTGATTTACCTAAATCAAATGTTTTAAAATACTATTTAGAAGATGGTTCTTGGATTGCGGCGAGACCAAGTGGTACAGAACCAAAATGTAAATTCTATTTCTCTATTAAAGGAACAGATGCTACTGATGCAGCAAACAAAACAGAAGTATTCCAAAAAGATATGATGAATATTATCGGTGAATAATACAAAAAGACAAAAAAACGTTGATTTTATCAACGTTTTTTTGATGAGATGCTGTAATTTCCGTTTATTTTCCGCTTATTTCCGTTTAAAAACATTATTTATGCATATTATTTAAGTTTGTTTAAGTCGAAATCAATAAGCTGAGCAACTTTTTGATTCATAGAGTTTAAAACATCTGCATAAATATCAGCAGTGGTAGAAATATCATTGTGACCTAGATGGGCAGATACAACTTTGATATCGACATTATTCATTAAAAGTAATGTTGCATTAACATGCCTTAAAAAGTGAACTGTTATATATTCATAATTAGTCCCTTTTTTTATTTTATTAAGACGAGTTCCAATACTATTACGATGGATAAAATCACCAAATGGATTACTAAAAACTAGATTTTTATCTTGATAGACATTTTTAAGATATACTTTTCTTTCGTTTTGTTCTTCTTTAACCATTTTTAATAAGTTATAAATACTGTCAGACATTCCTAAAGTTCGATAACTATTTTCTGTTTTAGGAGGTCCCACTACAGCACCTCCTCTAGGAAAATTGACAGTTTTATTGATAGTGATGGTAGAATAAAAACCGTACAAGGTAAATGACAGAGAAAATCA
>DEPZ01000027.1 GCA_002359025.1 Erysipelotrichaceae bacterium UBA3379
AGGTGCTTTGTTTTTGTCCTGTTTCCTGTGAACCGCTTTTAGATTGTCTTTGTTCACAAACGACATGAGGGCATATACCTTCTCGTGACTTTTGGCTCTTTCTCTCACAATCTCCTGTATGTTTTCCATTTTGCTTCCCACCTTCAAGGTTTCCATGTTTCCTTTGAGATTAATGTTAACTGTGCTCATCCCTTCGCTCCATAGTCATTACCTACTTCACCGCTACTATGAACGAGTCCGACTCCTTATCGTTCATCTCCTCTATCTTGACTATTCATATCTTGTATAGAGAATACCTTACCAATTGGATCACTGCCCACTCTTGGACTTGGAAACGATAAGGTCTCCCAGGTATGCAGATTATCCTTTGTGCTCTCGCCATGTCCTCAGACCCCGATGACCCCTCACATTCTTGCCATTAGCGAATGCTTTGTACTGTCTTCCATATTAGGTGAGTATGTCGACAATCATATTATATAACTAACGAGGCTCAATAACTTCACTTGCGTTACGGCTATAGCACTCTCCTGTCTACGCTTAGTTATTGTGTCACCACTTCTAACCCAAGACTGGATACTTACTGTTGGCTAGACTTTGTAAGATTAGGAATTTCACCTAACTAGATAATTTGCACCGAACTGGCGCACCACCTATCTCATTATAACATAGATTATGAGTTTACAGAAATATATTTCATTTGTATAATATGTCTAGGTGAGAAAAGATGAACAAAGATTTTGAAAAACAAATGAAAGATTTATTAAAAGATGAATATGATCTTTTTATGGAAGCTTTAAATAAGCCTTCTATTAAAGCTTTTTATACCAACCCATTAAAAAAAGATGTTATCCATCATTTAGATTCAAAGTATATAGAAAAACACCCTGTTGTAGAAAATGGGTATTATTTTGATTATGAAAATTATCCTTTAGGAAAGTCTCCTTATTTTTCTAGTGGTTTATATTATATTCAGGAACCAAGTGCAATGCTAGTTGCTCATTTTCTTGATATTAAAGAGGATGATTATATTTTAGATATGTGCGGGGCCCCAGGTGGTAAAACTTGTGCAGTTGCCAGTCAACTATCTCAGGATGGTTTGATGATTACCAATGATATTGTTCCATTACGCGCTAAAATTCTTTCTGAAAACGTAGAGAGATTTGGTTTAAAAAATACGATTGTTACAAATTGTGATCCTGTCAAACTTACGCCTCAATTACCTGAATTTTTTGATAAAATCATATTAGATGCTCCATGTAGTGGTGAAGGTATGTTTAGAAAACATGATCAAGCCATTGAAACATGGTCACTTCAAAAAGTAAATGAATGTGCATATATTCAACGTGGACTCATTGATAATGCAATGGCTATGTTAAAACCTGGAGGGCAGCTCATTTATTCAACTTGTACATATAATACAATTGAAAATGAACAACAAATTCATTATCTTCTAGAAAACTATGACTGCACTTTAATACCTTTAGAAAAAAGTCATGGAATGATGCCTGGTATTGGCATTGAAGAAGCCGTAAGACTCTATCCACACCATTATAAAGGTGAAGGCCATTTTATAGCATTAATTCAAAAAAATGGTATACCGTCTTCTAAAAAAATCCAAGCTTGTAAACCATCTATTTCTAAACAAAATCATGCACTTGTTGAAACATTTTATAAAACATATCTTCAAATCAAATGTCCGCCATATCTTCTCGACAACAATAACCATATATATGCCATCTTGCCACAATTCCCAAAACTTGATGGTATTCGCATATTACGTAATGGTTTATATTTAGGAGAATGTAAGAAAAACCGCTTTGAACCAAGTTTTGCACTGGCTCTCACACTGCATCAAGAAGATGTCAAACAATTCTATAGTTTTCCTGAAACCCATGACAACATAAAAAAATACATTCATGGAGAGAGTATACCTGGAACAAATCAAAAAGGATATGGTGTTTTATTTGTAGATGAATTTCCACTTTCATTCTATAAAGAAAGTGGTTCACAGGCTAAAAACCTTTATCCAAAAGGATTACGACGATGAACAAATTCGATTATATGAAAGACATCTTCTATCAAACAGTAGAAAATCAATGTTATGGACATCAAAAACAAAAAGCTTATTTCCATAGTTTACAGGTTACAAGCATCTGTCAACTCTTATCATTTATCTACAATATAGATTTAGAATTAATTTCTATTATTGGACTTTTCCATGATTACTCAAAATATATTCAACACACTTCTTTTGACCATGCATCAAGAAGCGCAGATCTTACAAAACAAATTCTTATTGATTCTCATCTTTTTAATAATGAAGAAATAGATCTTATTTATACAGCTATTAAAAATCATAGTGATAAACAACACATTCATGATTTATATAGCGAAATCATTAAAGATAGTGATGTTGTGGCTCAATATTTAGAAGAACCTGAAATTATATTTGATTTATATTCACAACAAAGACTTGAAAAATATAAACAGTTTTATAATTATGAAGCAAAGAAATGATCCTTGCTTCATATTTTTTTAGAACTTAATCATGCTATTAACATTATTAACAATGCTTTGCATATAATCTTTTACAAGATTTCCTAATGGAGTTGCAGCTGTTAAAATGACTATACATACAACTGCTCCTATTCCAATCCATAACCACTTGTTAATTGTTTCATCCATTTTAAATTTCTCCTTTCATTTTTTAATTAATCTATTTCCACTTCATAGTAGAAACCTATCTTGCATATCCTATTAATGTTTCCATAGAATAAACATTAAAAATAGGAATTTGTATCTTATAAGTTAAAGATACTTTTACATCTTTTCGATCATCATAAACTGTCTGATCTTCTATTTTTAACTGATATCCATAACTTGATGCTTTACGATAACATTCATCAATGACATCCTCATTGTAATAGGATGCCTCTATACGATCAATAACCATAGAATGAAATCTACCAGCATTTTCTATCTTCATCCCACTTATAATAATCATAGAAACACTAAAAACCATCACAACCCATATAAAAAATGATGTCAAATGACTAAATATAGATTTCATCTCATTCAATCCACAACAAATGTTGTTTCCTTTCTGTTAATCATTCCATAATACTCTAAGACATATGTTATTTTGTATAATCCTTTATGCTTGGTATCAACATATCCATAAACTTTAAGAAATTGATCAATATTTTGTGTTGGGCCGTTTATAATTTCAAGATAATCTAAAGGATTAAAATCTTGATAGAGTTTCAATGTTGTTGTTTTTACAATCATTTCTACTTTTTTGTTTGATGAACCTTGAATTGTATCATTCAATGATATCTGCGTTCCCTTAGGTAAAACTTTTTGAAATGTTGACTGATGATAAACTTGAATAATCATAGATATCACCAACAATGATATGATTGCATACACACCAGACATCATATGTTGTTGAACTGTTTCATCCATATTACATGCCTACCAATTGAAAAATAACAGTCTGTACAAATGGAGAGACACCAGTTAAAACCATTGTTAAAAAAATACTTATTACAATCATAGCACCTAAAGCTTCACTATGACTTAAAATAAATTCACAAATTGTATCATACATACATTTATCCTCCTATAATTATATTTAACCACCAAAATAAAACACCTATTATACTCATTCCAAATATAAGATCCACACAACATTCCATAAATAATTCTATAACATCACTCATCTTATCCTCCCATATGTGCAAATATACTTACTAACATAATTAACATATCAACAATAATCTTTGTCATTGTTAAAATAATTGGAATAAAGGAAACAATCAAAACACCTATTAATGCATTTTGATTTTTTACTTTTTCTCCATTTGACAACATTGTTTGATTTCTTTGAATTAATTCTGTTACTTCTCTTTCACTATCTTTTTGATCAACTTCTTGTAAAGAATACAAAGCCAACATAGCTGTATGTACATCATGCAAGTGATATTCACTTAAAAAGTTCGCAAACGGTTCAATGGATGTAGGATACTGTTCAACATCCAATAAAAATTTATCTAAATAGTAATATAAAGCCGGACTCACAAATTCCATACTATGACGCATTGCCCCCACAACAACATAATTATTCAAATTCAATGCAACATCTCTTAACCATAATGGAAATTCTAACTCAATTGCTCTTGATAAACTCTTCTTTTGTAACTTATACATATAATACGGTTCATAAAAAAGATAAACCAAGACGACTATACAAAAGAATACCAACATTATTTGTTGTATATAAAGCGCATATAAAAGCAAAAATCCAAATAACACAAATTTCATTTTCTGTTGTTTTAAAGCTAAACGATAATCATATTCTTCAATATTTTTAATCTTACGCATAATCTGTTTATCATTTTTTCGATTATAATCTTCTACAAGCCACTGTCCATTTATTTTCATTTGTACAATTGTCAGTAGAATCAATTCTGTAATTAAAAAGATAAGTGCCCCTATTTGATATAAAGGATTACTTATCATTTTCGTTAAATCATCAACTTTAACCCACATAACACTAAATATCGCAAGTAATATCAAACTCGCAACTAGAGAAACCATAACTTGCATCTTCTTTAGCTTCAATTCAGTTTGATAATTATAAACACGATTAATCCATGCTTTTAAATCATAATCAAGATTATTTAAGCTAACTCGATAATCTTGAGATGATTTTTCTTCAACCGTCTTCATAAAACGATGTAAAGATATTAATCTTGCTGAATGATATTCTTCTTCAATAATTTTCAAAGCTTTATCATATCTTTCATTACTCATATCTTCCATCAATATATGTATAGCCTGATCTATAGCT
Organism: Erysipelotrichaceae bacterium UBA3379; assembly: GCA_002359025.1. Classification (GTDB taxonomy): domain Bacteria; phylum Bacillota_I; class Bacilli_A; order Erysipelotrichales; family Coprobacillaceae; genus UBA3379. Next base: position 4,853 of record DEPZ01000027.1, read on the forward strand.
TGTTGAGTTGTTTCATCTACATAATGTCTTGTCTTTTGTAAACATACAAGAATCTTTGGATCTTGTTTAAAAAAGATAATCATCTTTTCCATATAATTCACTAAATTTTCAAATCTTTGATTATTATACATATGTACAAACTGAGCTTTAATAATCAATGGAAAAACAAAAAAACCTACACCAATCAATATAACCATACATATAGGTTTCAACAAATAAAAATATCCTGCTAAAAAAACAGCCAGTAAAAATACAACCAAAGATATCATATAGCTTTTGAAATGATATCGATATCCATAGGCCTCTATTTCAGTATTCAGTTGCTTATATAATAACTTTTGAAATCCTTTTATTAAACTTATATTCTTCATATATCTAACCTTTTAAAGGATTATCAATAGAAAAAGATTGAAAGTGTCTTAATAGACTCTCTGGCAACATCTCTCCAGTTAATTGTCCATTTTCAACTATCATATAAATCTTATTGACTTTATCCTTTCTTTCAAAAACTGCTAATTGATCAATATAACGATGAGGTCTTTTTCCTTTAGAACTTTCCTTATTCACTTTAATCGCGTAATCAAAAAAAGTAAATACATCATTTTCTTTACTCATTACCCCATTACTTCCTGCCCCAATCATATTATCAATACGATCAGGTACCATACGAACATCCTTACTATGAATACATGTCACAATAGCTAAACTTGTCGAAGCAACTTCTAAAACTTGTAAAACTTCTTGTGCTCTTGCCTCAGCCATCAATAACCATTTGGCATTTGCACGTAAAGCATATTCTATACCATCGGACCATGTAAAATGACGATTGATAATACATGGTCTCACAAATTTATGAGGATAAATTTGCTTAAGCTTTAATTCATTGGTATCTTCTAACGTTACAATAGTTTCAATATCAGGAATCCATTTTGATGCATATTTTAAAAGTTCTGTTTTTCCTGTGCCAGTTCCACCTGTTAAAATCCCACTACAACGTGATAACATGAATGCTCTTATGAGTCTTTGAATTTTTTCATTACAATAGCCTGTATCAATCACATTTGTGTCACTCATACGAACTTTGGCTTCAATTTTTCTTAAGTTAATATGTGTCCCTGTTGTCGTGACTGAGGGATGGAGAATCGTAATACGTAATGTATTTGTTTCTGCTTCTAAACGAGGTGAAGAATCATTATAGGATTTATTAACCATATCTGATATCCTTTTTGCGAAAACATGACAAAACTCTTCAGTTAATGTTGTTTCTACAAAGTATTCCCCCTTCGTTAAATCTTCTACTTTCATCTGTTGACCATCCCATTCAACATCCGTAATAGCATCATTTAAAATATAAGGAAGCATATTTCCAAAATATTCTTCCTTAATTCCTAGATAACTCTTTTCATTCTGTATTTCTTTCATTTGATCCCCTCACTTTCTACTTCTTCTACTATAGAAGTCTTTCTTACAGCTAATTCTTTTATCTGACGAAACGGATACTGTATTTTCGTTTTTACACAGACATCCAACAAACCTTTTTGATAATCCACACCATAAACTTCCACATCAACTCCATGCGTTGATTGTAAAAGTCTCAAAAGATTTTGTGAAAATTCTCCAATATACTCCTCATTACTTCCTATGACATATCTTTGATCAACAATGACTCTTTGTGTTTCTTGCATTGCTAGTGAAACAACACGTCTTAACTCTTGTGTTTTTACATATTTTTGAACAAGTGAAATTGCAATCATTAACCATAATACAAAAATAATCATAAATAAAAAGCTTTTCAAGATACTCTTCATATCAATTCCTCATATACCTTTGTATAAATATGATATTAGAAACACGAGAGGGTATACTATTTTTCTTCACAGATTTCACACACTCAACAGAATAATGATATTTCATCATTGGATTTCTACGGTTTAAAGAATTTGTAAGGGTATGATAATATTCTTGATTATTTTTCCATTTTCCTTTTTGATGAAGCGACGAAAGACTATTCAAATGAATATAGCGTGGACTTTTGATCAACGTTTGTGATATATCTTGTTTTTCTACAATATGCAAATCAAATTGTTGAGAACTATGTCCATAATGCGAATCTATAACATCGATATTCACTTTATAATCTCCAACACCTAAAGATACTTTTTGATTTTCTGACTGATATGTAGAGATTATATCTTGATTTTTAGCATTTTGAATAGTCATTTTGATTTGATAAGGGTGTACATTTATCTTATTACCAATAAATTTTTCGAGTTCAGACTCATCTATATCATACCCTTTCCATAAAATACCTTCTTCTTGATCTACGATACCCACTTGGCTTAATACTTGACCAAAGGTCAAATTTGAATTCTTTATGAAATAGCGTTCTTGTTGAAGAATCACTGGTGGTTCATTGATCATCACTTTTAAGCTTTTTTGAGTAGATTGAGAATACGAATTAGTAACAGAATAAATCACTTCATAAATACCGCTTGTCATTGCACGCTTATTAGATAAAGGGACTGTATTTTTTTGAATAACAATCTTATCAGTAATATCACCATCTTTTTCATCATAAGCACTTGCATATCTCTTTGCTTCAAAGATATCTCCTTTATTTAAAATTAAAGACTGACATATACGATCATGGAAAGGTACACGATTGTTATAAGTATTAACAGGTACTGTCAATAGAGGCGGTTTCATTTTTCTCCACTTAGCATAAACATCTATATTGCCTATAGTACGTTGACTTAACTCTTTATACAATATATCTTTATTAGAAAAATAGGCATTCTTGCCTTCATTGATACCAGTGACCTTTACTCCACTTATATACCAGCCTAAAAATTCATATCCCTGTTTATATGGTGTTTGTAAACTCACGCCATATAACACATTATAATGAGTTGGATTAGCACTATGATTGATACCTCCATCTAAATGATATGTTATAGAATATGAATAAGGATAATAATAATATTCAAAAAACATATTCATTGATTTTTGATTAACAGAAAGTGGAAGTGTATAAGATTTCCAATATCCATCTATATGACTCGTACCTATATTTGAAGATAAATAAAAACCTTTTGGTATATTTATTTGTCTATTTTCATCCAACCTCCAAGAGACATCATATAATGAAGAAAATGTACTTTGTCCTATTAAATACATCGTCTTATTTCCATTATTTCCCTCACCATTACGAAAACCACCTATCCAATGAGAAATTGTATTTTGATAATCATTTGCATAATAATCAATATGAATATTTTTATTTCCTCCACATATATAAGCACTTTGTTGATTTACCTTTCCTGTAGATTCTACTTTTCCACTTTGAAAAACCTTATAAATTGAGTTCACATGATATCCTATAGGTGGTGTTGTAGAATAAGGCATTAAACTCTTCGTATCTGTAACAGTATAATCATTGGTTTTAAATTGATGCCATTTTTTATCTTTAGCAGTTTGATAATAATGAGAAACTGTTACTTTTCTTTGAGGTAAACCAATATACATTTTTTGTGAAACATTATAATAACGCTTATTATAATATGTACGCAGTCCTATCTGAGTTGCATTAACTTGTAAATTAATTGTTCGTGTAGATACCTTTGCTTGATGATATCCTGTCTCTTTTGCTGAGTTCTTTCCATTATTTGCTTGATTATAATACAAGAGATTTAAACGTGATTTTGGTGGTGCTTTGCTCACACTATCTTTTATATAAGTATAATGAGCAGGCATATCATACATCAATGATATATTTAATATGTTCCATTCAGGTGTCGTGTCTTTTTTTGTTTGTATAGATGTTGATTTTAATCGAATATGATGCTTATTAACACCACCATTGATTTTCACTGACCAGGTTGTGGAAGAATTATTAAAAGTATTCCATGCTGGTGCTTGAGTACGATAAACCTTTAATTGAATCTTGGAGTTTCCTTGTGGTCCACCAATAATTTCAAAATACAAATACCCCTCTTTAAACATTGTCTGTCGAGAATACTGTGTCATTGTATAAGCATATGTAGATTCAACCGACAACATTATGCAAACAATAAAGCCTATCATTACAAGAAGAACTCTTCCTTTCTTTAACATCATTCATCACCTCCATGAAATGTTAAGATTATGTAAAATGTATGTTAAACATATATTAAATTCATGAATCGTTCACGATTTTGTGCTACTATCAATTCATTATCATCATAAGAAAATGGAGAAAAAATATGGAAAACAAACAGATGCAATATACAGGACTGACTAGTCAAGAAGTTCAAGAAAGATACGCAAAAGGTTTATCGAATATTCAAACCAAAACCATTACGCGTACAAAAAAACAAATATTTCAAGAAAATATTTGTACTTTATTTAACTTATTAAATATCATTATTGCTGTTGCTCTTGCCCTTGTAGGAGCATGGTCCAATATGGCATTTATAGTTATTATTATCATGAATGTTGCTATTGGTATTATTCAAGAACTACATGCAAAAAAATTAGTTGATGAATTATCATTATTAATGATTCCTCACGCCAATGTGATCAGAGATCAACAAATCCAACAAATTACTGTTGAAGAAATAGTTCAAGATGATATCCTCGTTTTAGAGAGTGGTCAACAAATCTGTTGTGATGCTATTGTTGTCGATGGACATATAGAAGCCAATGAATCTCTTTTAACTGGTGAATCCGATCCTATACATAAAAAGAAAAATGATGAAGTTCTTTCAGGAAGTAGTGTCATTAGCGGAAAATGTTATGCAAAAGTTATCCATGTTGGAAAAGAAAACTACACTGCTCGTTTAACTGAAGAGGTTAAAAAAGCAAAACAAATTCAATCAGAGTTATTAAACTCAATGAAAAAAATTACACGTATAACAAGTTTTATGATTATTCCTTTAGGAATCATTTTATTTGTTGAAGCATTTTATTTAAGAAACAACAGTATATCAGAATCTGTTATCTCAAGTTCTGCAGGCTTATTAGGTATGCTACCTAAAGGACTTGTCTTATTAATCAGTGTAAGTTTAGCTGCTGGTGTTGCAAAACTTGCAAAACAAAAAATTTTAATCCAAGATCTTTATTCCTTAGAAACATTAGCACATGTTGATACTCTATGTCTTGATAAAACAGGGACAATTACTAATGGGAAAATGAAAGTAGAAAATGTCTACTCACTTTCAAAAATCAATGAAGATAAATTTTACGAATATTTTGGAAGCTATCTACACTATAGTGATGATAACAATGCGACTTATCAGGCAATCAGTGACTATTTCCAATTAAATGATCAACATATGCCAATTCATAAGATACCATTTTCTTCATTAAGAAAATGGAGTGCAATGACCTTTGAAAACTTTGGAACTATTGTTATGGGTGCACCTGATCGACTTATGAAAACATTACCCGATTCCCTTCAACAAACAATCCAAGAAGGAAAACGCGTTGTTGTTATTGGGTATACAAATCAAAAAATTGAAGACAATACTTTACCAGATATACAACCTATCTTTGGTATTGTATTAACAGATACTATCAGAAAAGATATCCAAAAAACACTTCGATATTTCAAAGAAGAAGGTGTAGATATTAAAATCATCTCTGGTGACCATGTTCTTGCAGTCAGTGAAATTGCTAGAAAAGCAGGGCTTGATGATTATCAAAGTTATATCGATATGAGTTCGTATAATGGACAAGAAGAGAATTTTGATGAAATCGTTAATACCCATTCAGTATTTGGTCGTGTGACTCCTAATCTTAAAAAATACATTGTTCAAGCTTTACAAAAGCAAGGACACACTGTTGCAATGACAGGGGATGGAGTTAATGATATGCTTGCTTTAAAAGAAGCAGATTGTTCTATTGCTGTTGCTGAAGGAAGTGAAGCAGTTAAACAATTATCTCAAATTGTTTTATTAAATTCAGAGTTTTCATGCCTTCCTGATGTTGTCTTAGAAGGAAGACGTGTTGTGAATAATGTAACACGTGTTGCAAGTGTCTTCTTTATCAAAACAATCTATTCTATTCTTTTCACTATTGTATGTGCGCTTATTAATATCCCATTCCCTTTTATTCCAATTCAAATTACATTAATAGATTTAGCTATTGAAGCTTATCCAGCCTTTTTAACATTGCTTGAACCCAATACAAAACCAATACGCAAAAAATTCTTACCAACTGTTTTTAAAACAACATTACCTCATGCTATAGGTGTATTAAGTTGTTTATTCATTATTTTAACAAGTCAATCACTCTTCCATATCGAAGATGTATCTACAACAATGATGTATTTGTGTGTAGCAATCATTAGTATGCAAGCAGTTATTGCAAGTTGTTTACCAATGAATAAATTAAGACTCTTTGTATGCTCTACAATGATTATAGGATTTACTTTTGCAGTCATTGTTTTCCATTCACTACTTCATTTAACACCTCTAACAATTCATCAATTTGTATTAACACTTATTGTTGCTTGTATTGGACTTATGATTAAACAAATTCTAAGACTATTCATAAAACCTTAAAGGAAAAGCCTGCCTTTTCCTTTTTTTATCACCTCCTTTCATAAAAAAAAGAATCTATTTATCAAATAAATTCTTCTCTACAAACTCTAATATTTCTTCTTTAGGTGTCATCACTTCATAGAACGGCTTTCTTAAATCTAATCTTTGTATATCTATAGAACGAATATCACTTAATTGAATACGACTATATGCTATATGTTGGTCTTTTTTTATTTTAATATCTTTTTCAAATAAAGGATTCACTTCTGTTGAATCATTTTTTATAGATGTACATGGAATCACTAACATCTTGTACCCCAAATCTTTTAAAACATAACACCAATGTCCATCCATGAGTTCCTTTGGAAATCCCCTACCTATATTGAAATAAGCTAGATTATGAACATGTGGCCTTTTATGTACACGATAGAACGTATGATCACATTCACCATCTTTAACAAGTTGACAATAAAAATATTCTAACTGATTGGTCTGATGTAACAAAGCATAACTATATTTTTCTACATCATAAATACCTGACTTTTCTAATCGTTGTAATGATTTGTTCATTTCTATGAGATTATTTTCTATACTCATAATATCCCTCCTACTATATATATACTCATATTTTTCTCAGTTTTCTTCTTTTTATTCAAAAAAAATAAAAATTTTTTGACGAATATACTTTTATAATACAATCTTCTCCATTTCATCTCTTATACCTGTTTCAAAATTTGAAAATATTTTCAAATATAACCATGTATAATGAAGTACGTTATTAAATGAAAGAAAACAAAGCGCCAGGACTTTTTAAAAGTTGACGAGGAGCAGATCAATCGAAATATTCGGCGGATAATCTGCGGGTATAATGCTACCCAAGAGATGAACAAAAATTATGAGTAATCATATAACAAATTTCATCGGGCATTCTTTAATAACAAATTTTATTTTATTGGAGGATATATTATGTGCGGAATTACTGCTTATTGTGGCAAAAAAGAGGCTACGCCTATTTTAGTCAATGGATTAAAACATTTAGAGTATAGAGGATACGATAGTGCTGGAATTGCCTGTCTATCTCACCAATCTATTCTCACAAGAAAAACAGTAGGTCGTTTAAGTAACTTAGAAAACTTATTAAGCCAAAATCCTATACAAGGAACAATTGGAATTGGTCATACAAGATGGGCAACTCATGGCAAACCATCAAATATCAACTCTCACCCTCATCATAACTCAAGTTGTACTTTTTCTATAGTTCATAATGGAATCATTGAAAACTATAAAGAAATTAAACATATGTTAATAGAAAAAGGCTATCAATTTGTATCACAAACTGATTCAGAAGTTATTGCTCATCTCTTAGATTATTATTTCCAAGGAAATGTTTTTGAAGCATTTTGTAAAGTTTTAGATGATTTAAAAGGAAGTTACGCTATATGTATGCTTACAACTTATGATCCATATCATCTTTATGTTTCTAAAAAAGATAGTCCTTTAATTATAGGAAAAACTAATGATGGTTTTATTGCTGCAAGTGATATCCCAGCATTGTTAGATGAAACGCAAGATGTTTATTTCTTAGAAGATAATGAATCAGCTATTTTCTCTTGTGATCATATAGAATTTTATAATAAACAAAAAGAAGTCATAACAAAATCATTACATACATTAAACTACCAAAAAGATGCAGCAAAAAAAGATGGATACGATACATATATGTTAAAAGAAATATATGAACAACCACAAGCTATCTATAAAACATTACAAGGTAGAATTCAAGATGAAAATATTATCTTTGATGAATTAGAAAATATAAACTTTCATCAATTTGATACATTCTATTTTGTTGCCTGTGGAACAGCTTATCATGCATGTTTGTGTGCAGGACAGATTTTACAATCACTGATTCATAAACCAATCACGGTTTATACAGCAAGTGAATTTCGTTATAATGACTTACCACTGAACGAAAAAACACTTGTTATTGCTGTATCACAATCAGGCGAAACTGCCGATACTCTCTCTGCTATTAAACTTGCTAATGAAAAAGCAACAACTTTATCCATCACAAATGTGATAGGAAGTTCTATTGCGAGAGCTTCTCAGTATTCGATTTATACACGTGCTGGTATTGAAATTGCAGTGGCATCATCAAAAGCTTATACAACACAGTTAGCTTTATTATTACTACTCGACTACTATATTGCTAGTCAAATGAATTATAATTTTGATAAAGCTATATTCAATCAAATCATGCATTTACCTCAATTGGTTGAAAACATCTTAAAAGATCATTCTATTTTTAAAGAATATGCCCATATGATTAAAGATTTACATGATGTCTATTTTATTGGAAGATCATTAGATTATGCAAGTGTTCTAGAAGGGTCTTTAAAATTAAAAGAAGTTTCTTATATACATAGTGAAGCTTATTTAGCTGGGGAATTAAAACATGGACCTATCGCCTTAATAGAACAAGGCACAGTTGTGATTGCTTTGGCTTGTCAACCTCATATTATTGATAAAACAATGAGTAATATCGAAGAAACAATTGCAAGAGGTGCAAATGTTATTCTATTCACAACATTAAAAGATACTCATCTGCCTTATAATTATACCTTTGAATCAGTTCATCCTCATCTTATGCCTATTTTAACAGCGATTCCTTTCCAACTTATTGCATATGAATGTGCTAGCTTAAGAGGTCTAGATGTGGATAAACCACGTAATCTTGCAAAGTCTGTAACAGTTGAATAATGTATAGCGTTTTCAAAACTTACCATTTTTTCTTCACATTGATTTAATAAATTGTTATAATATTATTCGAGGTGATATATCGTGGAAAAACGTCAACCAAAAGATTTAACAAATTATGACAAACGTTTTGAAGAAGATCCTAGCTCTTTTAATGATTTTCAAGCTATGGATTATGTAAAAGAACTTAAAAATCAAGGTCGTACAGATGATGCAATTGAAGTAGGAAAAACTTTTCTACAAGTAGGAGAAAACTTGAGTGGTTATATTAATCATTATGGGTATGCACTTTATAATAAATTCATTAATATTGATGAATCTTTGATTAAAGAAAAAGAAGATTTATTTTTCTCTATCGTAGATGAAATCGCTTCTTTATGTAAACAAGAAAAATATTCTCCTTTAGAAGCAACAATCAACAAAGCAATGAAATATGTTATGAATCAAAAACCAGTTGATTATAAAAAACTTTTAGCACTTCTAGACAAACTTGATGAACAATCATTAAGTACAGAACCTTTTATCAATGATGCTAAAAAAGAATTTGAATCAAAAAGAGAAAAATGGTTCCGTTTAAAAGTGAGAAGCTTATTCGAATTAGGTGAATATTCAAAATGCTTAGAATATGCAAACAAAGCATTAGCTCAACCATTAAAATGGCATTACAACAACCTTAACTGGGTAAAATACTATCGTGCAAGTTCACTTGTCAAACTAGAAAGATATGAAGAAGCAGAAAATGAATTCCTAGCTTTAGGAAATAAGATTCCTAATGTTGATTCATTCGAAATTCTTTTCAACCTTTATAAAAACACTGGAAAAGAAAAACAAGCCTATACTGAACTTATTTATAAATTCTTTATTTCAGGTTATTCATTAGATCAATTACCACTTTATCAAATGATTTTAGATATGGCTTCTTCTCATCAAAATGAAGCAGTTCTTGCATATAGCCAAGCACTTGTTTATAAAATTAAAGAAGAAACTCAACAGGATGTATCTCAAGATACAATCAAAGATGAATACAAAGATAAAGATAGTAGTACATTATATGATAAACTTTATCATACATTAATGGAAAATCTTGATACTTATATTGATCGTTATGAAGGTAAAGTCGTTTATTATAATCGTCAAAAAGAATTTGGAAGCATTGAACAAGAAGATGATAACATATTCTTTAGACAAGCTGATTATATAGCTGATGAAATTGTAGAAAAAAGAGATGTTGTGGAATACAGTATTCTCAAAACATTTGATAGAAAAAGACAAGTTCCAACAACAAAAGCTATTTTAATCAAAACACTCTATGAAGATATTGATTATTAATAATTGATAAATAAAGCTCTATGGTGTAACAAAAGTTACACCTTTTTTATGCACATATTTTTACTCTTTTCATAGCCTATAGAGAGGTGAAAAATATGACCATATATGTTTTTATACTCGCAATTATATTTAACTGGTTATCTACACTTTTAGGAGCGAGTTTAGTTTATATAACAAAAAAAGAAAGTCAAAAGCTTGTTTCCATTGCTTTAGGAAGCAGTGCTGGTATTATGATTTCTGCATCATTTTTCTCACTCATATTACCTGCTATGGACCTTTTAGAGGGAAAAAATCATTTTTCATTATTAGTTGTACCCATTGGTTTTTTATGTGGTGTCTTGTTTTTAACATGTTGCGATCATTTTCTTCCACACCTGCATATGATTTCACATGAAAAAGAAGGATTGCCTTCTAAACTTTCGCAAAATCAATTACTTATGCTTGCAATGACATTGCATAATATACCTGAAGGATTGGCAGTAGGTGTCGCTTTTGCTTGTGCTCAACATAACTTTGTACCAGCACTTATTTTATCTATTGGTATAGGTATACAAAACTTTCCTGAAGGAACAGCTATTTCGTTACCTATGCATCAATATGGTAAAAGTAAATTTGTATCATTAATGTATGGACAATTCTCTGGTATTATAGAAATTCCTTCAGCCATTATTGGTTATCTCTTTGCATCTTCTATTAATAATATCTTACCTTTTGCATTATGCTTTGCTGCTGGAGCAATGTTATTTGTATGTGTAGAAGATTTAATACCTGAGGCTACATGTAAAAATACAATTGATATAGGTGCAATTTCTTGCATGGCTGGATTTTTAATTATGATGACTCTAGATATTATGTTATCATTTTAACAACTTCACTATAAAGAAGTTGTTTTTATTTATAATCTTTTAAAATATAATAAAGATCATTCTTTTCTAATATACAATAATAAACATCTTTATAGTCTACACCTTTCTCTTTTAATAAGTCAATAATCCATTGCTCATCTTTATTCATTTCTTTTAACACATCATCATTAATACTTCCATCACTAATAAGACTATCAGGTATAAGTATTTCACTTTTATCTTTTTCAATAACTGAAAGATTCCCATTTGTTTCCAATATAGCAAATTCGACTTGAGATAGACTTCCTATTCCTTGTTCTCTAAGATGATGAGATAAGTCATCTATAGAATAATTCAATGATTTCATCTTCTCTTGATTCACTTTTCCTTGATAAATCAAATAACTTGGATGCCCTTCTAATAAATTCAATAGACGTTTAGAACGTAATGTAAGATAAGAACATAATTTATCAACCACAACCACAACCAAAGCTGCCATAGCACTTTGTAAAAAACTTACTTCATCATTACCAATAGAAACAGTCATTAATTCACTAATAACTAAAAATACAATTAAATCAGATATACTTAATTGACTCATTTCTTTTTTTCCAAGATATCTTAACAAAAAAATCAAATAAAAGTATAACGCAAAACTTTCTAAAACAATTCCTAAATATTTCATAATTCACCTTTCTTTACATATAATGAAACAGGAGGATATTATGAAAAACATTACACGTACTTATATCATAACATTATTAATATTTCTTGTTCCATTTCTTTTGCTTTCTATTAGTTTTGCTGTTTTATCTTATTTTATTCAATTAAATACTTTTTACACGAATCATTTGATTCAAATATTATCTTATGTTTTTTTAATTTTATCAGCTATTTATCTTGCAAACCATATATCTTCTAGAAGATTCATTTATTGTGGTTTATTTGCTGTGGTTTATTTTTTATGTAGTCTTTTTATTCATTTAGGTGATATTCATTGGTTACATCTTATATCTAAACCACTCATATTCATTATTATTGCTTTATTTAAACAATATAGAGAATAAAAAATAGATAGGTTATCCTATCTATTATACATTATATTCTATTTTTAGAATTTTTACTTCATATGGTTCAGCAACCCCTACAGACACAATTTCATTGACACCATGATCAATAATTGCTTTTGCTAGAGGAGATTCGTTTGAAATCTTACCATTTAATGGATCTGTTTCAAATGTCCCTACAATTGTAAATGTTTCAGGTTCACCATCTTTTTCAGATAAATCTAAGATTGTTACTGTTGCACCAGGTTTAGCAACTGTACTATCTAATTGTGATTCATCGATGATTTGCACATGTAATAACATTTGATCAATTTCTTTAATTCTTGATTCAATATGTGCTTGTTTATCTCTTGCTGAATCATAGTCAGCATTTTCAGACAAGTCCCCTTGAGAACGAGCCATTTGTAATTCTTCAATGACCTTAGGTCTTTCAACATTAATTAAATGTTCTTTTTCTTTTTTTAACTTTTCAACCCCACTTTGGGTTAATAATACTGCATCATGATCCATAATTATTCACCTCGCAAATTATACTATAACATAACTGATATAAAAATACTAGCATTAATCAACGATACTTTTGATTTTTGTAAGTAATAAATCAATTGCCACAACATTACTTCCACCTTCTGGAATAATGATATGAGCATACTTCTTTGAAGGCTCTATAAACTGTTCATGCATTGGTCTAACAGTATGAATATACTGTTCACAAACAGAATCTACACTACGTCCTCTTTCTTCAATATCACGTTTTAAACGTCTTATAAAACGAATATCACTATCCGTATCTACATAAACTAAAATATCACATAAATTTCTAATGTCTTCCTCTGCTAAAACAAAGATACCTTCTAATATAATGACATCTCTTCCTGTAATTGTTTCTGTTTTATCACTTCTTGTATGTAATGTATAATCATATGTTGGTTTGTTGATTGTTTCTTTTTTCTTTAATTTCTTTAAATGTGATACAAGAAGTTCATTATCAAACGCAAAAGGATGATCATAGTTTGTTAATTGTCTTTGTTCTAAAGATAAATGTGATTGATCTTTGTAATAATCATCTTGACGTATAATAGAAACTTTATGATGTCCTTCAAAATATTCATATAACTGTTTAGCTATACTTGTTTTTCCAGAAGCACTACCACCAGCAATCCCTATAATTACTGCTTCTTTCATATTTTTGAAACCTTCCTTCCCATGTCATTTGCAACCACTTCATTGTCTATTTCTACATATAAAATTTCCATTGGGTGATTTGCAACTTCAATCAATTCTTTATCTTTATTATAAAGTTTTTTAACTTCAAATAAAAGATTAGAATGAACTGGAGAGAAAATTTCTATTGTATCTCCTACTTTAAAGTAATTTCTTTGTTCAATTTTCGCAAGCTTCGTTTCCTTATCATATTCTAATACACGCATAACAAATTCTTGAGTAGGATGTTCATCGCGCATATTGAAAAGTTGCTCATTTTGAGTTGGGTGATCATAGAAAAAACCATGACATAAAGCTCTATTTGCTGCTTTATTCAATTCATTCATATAACTTTCATCTTGTATAAAATGATCCGGATCATCACAATAAGCATCTATTAACTTACGATATGTAGAAACAACTGTCGCAATATAATGTAAAGATTTCATACGCCCTTCTATTTTAAAAGAATCCACACCAAGCTCAATCAATTCACCAATATGTTGAATCAATGACATATCTTTACTAGACATACTAAAAGGCATATCTCCTTCTTGATTCACAAGTTGACCATGATCATATAAATCATAATACCAGCGACAAGATTGTGAACACCCACCTCTATTGGCATCTCTACGACTTAAATAATTAGATAACATACATCTACCAGAATAATGAATACACATAGCTCCATGAATAAAATACTCTACATCAACAGGCGCATAAGACATAATCGTCTTTAAATCAGAATAAGTCACTTCTCTACCTAAAACCACTCTATCCATACCCATACTTTGATAAAATTCTATAGCCTTTAAATTCAATGTTGATAACTGTGTAGACACATGAACTTCTAAATTTAAATTCAGATTTTTCGCTATCTTCATAATATAAGGATCTGCAACAATAATTGCAGTAACACCAATATCATCTAATTGTTTTAAATACTCTTCAATACCTTCTAAATTATCTTGATGTAAAATAATATTACATGTGACATGAATATGAGCACCATATCCCTTTGCAAACTCTACTGCTTCTTTTATATCCTCAAGTGAAAAATTTGATGCTTGAGAACGCAATGAAAACTCTTTACCACCTACAAAGACAGCATCTGCTCCATACATAATCGCAGTTTTTAATTTTTCCAAATTCCCTGCTGGTGCAAGTAATTCAGGTTTCTTTATAATTTTTCTTTTTCCATTCACTATTTCACTAACGTTTCTCATTATCAATCTTCCTCATATCTTCTAATTTATAAACTGTCTGATCAAATAAAAAACCACGATCCAATGGTGTTTTTAATTTCCACAACAATTCTTTATAAGCAGTTATATCCTTCGTATAAGTACCCTTTTCATAGCTATGTAAAGCATCACTATATAATGAAGCAATCTCAATAGCTTCTTGATCATTCATCATTAATGTTTCAATATACAAATAATCAAAATCTTCTAACTGACTCATTAAATCTAATGTATAGAGTCTTGTCTTAGAAAAGATATGTGTTCCTTTTTTATCTTCATAAATATAAAACTCTTGCTTAGAATTTCTTGCTTGAATTGTTAATGCATCTTTTTCATCCATTGTAAAATCAAGCTGTGAAGCATCATGATAATTAGAAAGTAATGCTCTTTTACTCGCCGCAATATATTCAACACCATGTGCAAACATCATGACTGGCATAGAAGCATATTTTGCTATATATTTTTGTTCTTCTAAAGGAATGACTTTTGAGATAAAAGCACTTGTCACACCTTCTTCATGTAATATATTTAATGTATTGACATTGGTATTTAATGTTTCAGGAGAATACATCATATCAAATGTATATCCCTTTTCCTTTACAATTTGCAAGACTCCAAAATCTTGAAAAACAATACCATCAATACCTATCTCATTTAATTGATCTATATATGCCTCCAATTCACTTATGACATGTTGATCATATAATGCTGATAAAGAAGCATAGAAATGAATCTGTGGATATTGTTCTTTCATCTTTTTCATTTCTTCTACTGAAAAAGAATAAGGTGCATGGAATGAATAGGGATTACCTAAGACATAAGTATCAATACCCATAGATATATAATCACTCATATAGTTTTGATTATTTAACGATAAAACTAACTTCATTTTTGTCCTTTCTTTGGATTACACATATACCATCTCCAACTTGATAATATGTTACATCATAGTCTTCATGGTTAAAAATCCAATCTTTAAATCTTTTAATTTTCTTGACCAATTGTTTTGTATTTCTATTTTTGATATGGTCAATATCAAAAATCATACCATGAAAATCTAAATTATCAACTATTATGATTCCATCATCTTTCACCAAATCAACATATTTTTCAAAGAATTTTTGATATTGAGCTTTGGCTGCATCAATAAACAAACAATCATAGGGATAATACTTTAACTTTTGTTTATCAAAAGTTAAAGCATCATCATTATAAATAGAAATCATGTGTTCTAATTGTCTTTCATGTATATTACAAACAGCTTCTTGATATCTTTCTTCGTTCAGTTCAATTGTATCGATATGTAAACCTTCTACAAAAGTAGCCATCATCATAGAAGAATAACCAATCGCTGAACCAATTTCTAGACATGATTTTGCATGTATTTCATTTAATTTTTGAATAAGAAAATCAATACCTTCTTTTTGCATAACAGGTATATTTCTTGATAAAGCATCTTGTTCTAATTCTTCAAATGTTTTCATCACTAATACCACTTATTTTCCTTTACTACATTTTGATGTTCTTTATATGTTTTTGAATAAATCACTTTGCCATTTTCATCAGCAAAGAAATACAAATAATTATGATGCTTATAGTCTAAACATCTTTTCATTGTATCTTCTAAAACTGTACTAATAGGACCTACTGGTAAGCCAGTATATTTATATGTATTATACTGAGAATCAATTTGTAAATGTGAAACAGAAACATCAACCCCTGTTCTTTGCCATGCATAATTCACAGTGATATCACTCTGTAATAACATATTTTGATTAAGTCTATTCATAAAAACACCTGCTATCATATTCTTATCATCCAAATTCTTACCAGATTCTCTTTCAACGATAGACACAAATGTTAAAAATTGATGTGGTGTCCAATTCAACTCCTCAATCTTTGATTTTAAAGGTGTAAGCTTTTGATCCATCATATCTAGTGCAAGCTTTGTCATACTTTGTACTGTTGGATTTTCATCAGTGACATAATATGTTTCAGGATATAAATATCCTTCCAATGGATAAAGAATATCTTTATTTAATATACTTTCATCAATAAACCAATATTCATCAATTAATTCTTTTAAATATTTCTCATCAGCCCATTGCTTGATGACTTCTTCACTTGATATATCTAATATATCAGCAAAAGCATCTGCCACTTCTGGAATTGTATTGGCATCTTTAATTGTTAATTCTGATCTTAAAATATATTTATATTCTTTGCCTTGCATAATTTCATACATCTTTGATAAAGACATATTTTTATTTAAAACATAGCTATTTGCTTGCAAGTTATCATATGAATTGAATTTTAAAAAGATTTGACCACATAGTTTATTCTTCACTAATCCTGCCTCATCTAATGTATTTAGTATTTGTCTAGGTGATGACCCCTTTTCAATTCTTACAATGACGTCTTCGCTTTTTGAAGAAACAGAAGAAATTCCATTTTGGTAAAAAAAGACCATTCCTATAACTAATAAAATGATAACTACAACAATAGATATCAAGATTTTTTTCTTATTTTTCATAAATTATATCCTCCAACGCTTTTATTATAGGTTATTTTTATGAATTTATCAACACAACAAAAAGGAGTCTACACTCCTTTTATATTCCTCTTCCTTCTATCATACAAACTGGTTCTCCAACCATATATGTATAATGCGTTTCAAATAAGCATCCTTTAGATTCACCACGTTTTAATTCAAATGATTCTAATGTTCCACCTCTTTTTGCAGCCACAATTAACCAATGATCATCAATCAATGTTAAAGCAACAGGATTTTCATCAGTATCTAAACTTTCAACATAAGTTAACTCTCCTGTTTCTTGATTTATTTCAAAAGCTGACACAGAATCATGTCCACGATTACTTACAAATAAATAATCATTTCTTTCACTCATCACAATATCACCACCAAGACTTTCTTTTCCATATTCATCTTTTGGATAAGTATCAATATCTTGTATATGTGTAAAGTGACAATTTTCATATTGATACACAGAAATTGTGCTTGATAACTCATTTAATAGATAAGCATATTTTCCATCATTTGAGAAAATCATCTTCTTTGGCCCAGAACCTGGAGTAACATGAATAGTATTCTCTTCATCTCTCTCTAGTCTTCCTAAATCACCGATTTTATAGACAACCACTTCATCTGTACCCAAATCACAAACAATCATTCTTTGATGATCTGGAGTTTCATCAATGAATGTTGGATGTGCTTCTTCTTGTCTTTTTGGATAAATACTATGACCAACATGTTTAATCACTTGAGTCATCTTAACAATCTTTTGTTTTAAAATAGGTATAACAACCACTTCACCATTATAATAATCCACAGCATATGCATAACTTCTATCTTCATTCACAAAACAGCTAACATATGTTTTTCCTTGATAAGAAGCTCTCGCAGCTAAACCAAATTGTAAATCCATAGCTGCATATTGCCATACCCCTCCATCGGTTGCATTACCTGAATTATTTTGATAACAAGTATAAATAAAACGTTCTCTTCTATATAATGCTTGAGGATTCGCAATAGACTTATAGAATTTCTTCTTTAATATTTCCCCGTTTTCAATATCAATATGAAACGCATAAATCCCTCTTGTAAAATCATTTCCATTACTTCCAACAAATAATGGTTTCACAATTCTTTTTTTACCAAATAAACCAATACCCATATAAATATTCCTCCTATAAACCCATTATAACTTTTTTATATGAATTTTACATAAACAAAGAAAGGTAACTTCCGTTACCCTTCATTTTTTTGACAACAGCATTCATGGTCTTTATCATGACCACCACAACACTCATGATCTTCATCATGATGATGTCCACAGCATTCATGATCTCCACAACCATCACATTCATTTGTTTCATCTTGAGAAATGAAGCTATTAAATACTTCTTCAATCATATCCCATTCTTGAGGTGTTTCAATAGGGAATAGATTTCCTTCATCATCATAGATAGATGAATAAACTTGAGGTTCTTCATCTTCTGGATTGTAGTATAAAACATACTTCTTTCCTGTTTCATCACTATCAAAAGTAAATAAAACTGTAAAATCTATTGTATTACCATTATCATCAATGACTTGAATTGTGTTATCTTCCATTGTTATCTCCTTTGACTATCTAAATATCCTTGCAGTATTTGTACTGCAGCCATTTTATCAATGACTTGTTTTCTTTTCTTTCTTGACACATCAGCAAATATTAATGAATTCTGTGCCATAACTGTTGTCAGCCTTTCATCGACTAAAATCACTTCTACGTCCATCATCTTTTCTAGTCTTTCTTTAAACTGAATAGATATTTGACCCCTCTCGCCAATATCTCCATTCATATGTTTAGGAAGACCTAGAACAATCTTATGAATATTATTTTCTTGTACAAGTTCTTTTACACGATCGGCTGCTTTCTTATATTGATTTTCCTGAAATCGAAAAGTTTCAACACCATGAGCTATCATACCTAAAGCATCACTCATAGCAATACCACACGTCCTAGAACCTAGGTCTAATCCTAATATTTTTTCCATTATTTAGACTCCAAATAAAATTTCACAAGTTCTTCAATAATTTCATCACGATCAATTTGTTGAATAATTGATCTTGCGCCCTTATGACTAGAAATATAAGCTGGGTCATTTGAAATTAAATATCCTGCAATTTGATGTACAGCATTATATCCTCTTTCATCTAATGCTTGAGAAACAGTCATTAAATTAGAATGAATGACTTCTCTTTTAATTTCTTCTGAATTAAATAGACGTGTTTGAGTAAAATCTCTTGCCATAGCGTATCCCTCCTGTCTATATAATTCATATTACACTAAATTAGCGAAAATTACTAGTAAAAAGCTTATATTGAGTGCTTAATTTGTGAAATTGCTTCCTGAATATGGTCTAATGATGCACAACCTCCTTGTGCGAAGTCAGGTTTTCCACCACCTCTACCACCAGTAACAGTATTTATCATCTTCACAAATTCTCCTGCTTTATGTCCTTCTTTAACTAAATTCGCAGTCAATCCTACAAAGTAAGATACTTTTCCTTCGTATTCACTTACAACAACAACCATACCATGATTCAATTGATCTCTTAATTCAAAAGTCATTTGTTTAGATGTTTGTGCATCTTTATTATCTTCCACAAATAAGAATTCAATACCATTAATTTCTTCAATATTTTTTGTTTTCTCTTTCGCTTCTAAGCTATTTAATTTATCTAAATATTGATCTCTTTGTTTTTTCACTTCTTGTGCTTCTTCAACAAATTGATTCATTTTAGCAATAATATCATTCTTATTATTTAATTTTAATATATCACTAAGTGTTTGGATTGTTTCTTCATTTTTCTTTAATGATGCATAAGCTTTTTTAGAAGTGACAGCTTCAATACGTCTTACACCAGAACCAACACTTTCTTCACTTTCAATTTTAAATAAACCAATTTGACTACTATTAGATACATGGCAACCACCACATAATTCTTTAGAATAATCCCCAACACTAACAACTCTTACAACATCTCCATATTTCTCATCAAATAAAGCCATAGCCCCTGATGCTGTTGCCTCGTCTTTACTCATATGAGCAATGTTAACTTGTAATCCAGCAAAGATTTGAGCGTTAACTTCATCTTCTACACGTCTGATTTCTTGTTCAGTCATTTTTTGAGGATGTGTAAAGTCAAAACGTAATCTTTCATCATCGACATATGATCCAGATTGCATAACATGATCTCCTAACACATTCTTCAATGCTTTTTGTAAAAGATGTGTTGCTGTGTGATTATTTTGAACTAATAATCTTTTTTGAGTATCAACATATAATGTGAATGTATCTCCTACTTTTACATTTCCTTTTTCTACTTCAACGACATGTAAATGTTGTTGATGTGGTGCTTTAGAAACATATGTTACATTTAATGTTGTTGTGTCATTACTCATTGTTCCTGTATCAGCACATTGTCCACCCATTTCAGCATAGAAAGTTGTTGTATCTAAAATAATTTCACCTTTTGTATCTATTTGTTGACATTTTACACCATCTACAAATGTAGCAATAACTTTTGCTTGAATTGGTTCAGGATTATAAACAAATTCACTTGGAGTATCAAAAGCCATTAAATCTGGTTTTTGTGATGACATTGATTCTAAATCCCCACGTGCATTTCTTGCACGATCTTGTTGAGCTTTCATTGCTAATTTGAAACCTTCTTCATCAACTGTATAGCCTGATTCTTCAGCAATTTCTACTGTTAATTCTAATGGGAATCCATATGTATCGTACAATTTAAATGCATCCTCACCATTTAATGTATGATGACTTGTTTTTTCTAACATTTGATTTAATAATTTTTCACCATGAGATAATGTCTTATGGAAAGCTTCTTCTTCTTTTTTCACTAATCCACTTACATAATCAGCTTTTTCTGGTAAATAATCATAAAACTCTTTCATAATATCACTTACAATATAAACAAGTTTATACATAAATGAATGATCAATACCAATTTTTTTACCATAACGCACTGCACGTCTTAATATTCTTCTTAATACATACCCTCTACCTGCATTATCAAATAATGCTCCATCACTTAATGCAAAAGTGACTGTACGAATATGGTCAGCAATAACTCTATAAGCCATTTTATTGTCTTCATATTTGACATTTGTCATTTCTTCAGTTGCATGAATGATTGGTAAGAATAAATCTGTATCAAAGTTTGTTTCACCACCTTGAATAATACTTACAAGTCTTTCTAATCCCATACCTGTATCTATATTCTTTTGTGGTAATTCTTTGTATTCTTTTCTATCGATAGCTGGATTACAATCATATTGTGAAAATACGACATTCCATACTTCAATATATCTATCATTTTCCATTTCTTCAAAGAATAATTTTGCACCAATACCTTCTGGATCATATTTTTCTCCTCTATCATAGAAGATTTCAGAGTCAGGTCCTCCAGGACCTTCACCAATTTCCCAGAAGTTATCATCTGTTTTTAAAATATGACTTGGGTCAACATGACAAACCTCTGTCCAAATACGATATGCCTGGGCATCATCTGTATAAACAGAAATATATAATTTATCTTTATCAAAACCAATCCATTCAGGACTTGTTAAAAACTCCCAAGCAAATGGAATTGCTTCTTCTTTAAAATAGTCTCCAATAGAGAAGTTTCCTAACATTTCAAAGAATGTATGGTGTCTTGCTGTTTTCCCTACGTTTTCAATATCATTTGTACGAATTGATTTTTGAGCATTTGCTATTCTATTACATGCTGGTTTTTCACTACCATCAAAATATTTCTTTAATGCAGCAACACCTGCATTAATCCATAATAATGTCGGATCATTATGGGGAATTAATGATGCTCCAGGTTCAATCATATGACCTTTAGATTGAAAGTAATCTAAAAACATTTGTCTTACTTGATTTCCAGTTAAGTTTTTCATAGTCTCCTCCTTTAAAATTAAAAAAGTCGCTCCTCAAAAAGGAACGACTATATCGCGGTACCATCCTTATTCATAGTTTATACTATGCCCTTTATGTCGATAACGCCGACACTGCGTTGATGTTTACATCACTCTTCAAAGTAGCTTTCTTTATGTTCTACTAGGAATTTTCACCAGCCATTCCCTCTCTACAAATAAAATCATAAATACTCTTCTTTTTCAACGATTTAACGTTTGTATTATACCCAATATTTTTTTAAAAATCAACTATAAACATTCTTCTTTAGAGAGAGTTGATGAAAAAATAGTATATCTTTTTGTCTTAGACTGTTTAGAATGCGACAAAGCTTGATCAGCCAAATGATAATAATCATTAAAATCTAAACTCTCATCTATACTCACTCCAATAGAAACCGTTACATTCATTGAAGAAAGTTCTATATCTATTCTTTCTAAAATACGTTTACAAATTTGTTTTGTTTGATCATATGTAACATGTGGTAAGAAAGTAAAAAATTCATCTCCTCCAAATCTTGCAACAATATCATCTTTTCTAAAGAATGATTTCAACATTTTTGCAAATCTTCTTAACACCAAATCTCCATACTCATGTCCAAATCTTAAATTAACTTGTTTAAAATCATTAATATTAAATAAAATCAATGCATTATTATCATGTCCTTTATGCGCTTGTTCGAACAAAACATCACTCACAGCCTTCATACCACCATGGCGATTATGAACTTGTGTTAATTCATCTGTTGTTATTAAATCTTGAATTTCTTCTTTCGCCATAACTTCTTCATGAACATCTTGTAAGATACCTAACCCATAGGTTTGTTTGGTTTCATTATTATGATATTGACGAATTTGACATCTATGCCATTTCATACCCAATTCTTTAGAAAATTTAAATTCTACCAATATATTTTTATCTTGTGATGAATTGAGGTCAAAAAGATCTTCTAGCTTCTCTTGATCTTCTATTTTTGCAATACCTAAATCAAATAGAGATTGAGGTACATTTTCTATATATTCTGGAAGATTATACTTTTGTACAATTAAAGGAAAATTATGGATCATATGTAGTTCATAATAATAATCAAAAATAAATGCATCTGTTTTTTCTACGATAATATCAATCTTTTTCTTTAGATCTTCAATTCTTTCTTTCATATATTCTTTTTGCGTTAAATCCTCAAAAAGACAACCACAACAATCATAATCTAAAGGAATAATTCTTACTTTCACAAATCTATCTAAATAATCACTATTCATACGAATAATGACCTCTTCTTTACTTTCTAATGCTTCTTTAAAGAATACAATCCAACGCTCTTGAAAATGATTGTATATCTGTCTGAATTGTATAGATTTTTCTTGTTCTACATTTTCTTTCCACTTTAACATTGCTGGATTGATATAAGTAATTTGAAAATCTGTATATTCGTTATTTTCTTGTATTAAAGATATTTTTATAAAAGGAATAGATAATTTATCTAATATCTCTTTATACTCCATCTTCTTCCCGTTATAAGTATAACGGTTTCACCGTCCTTTCAATACTCTATCTATATTATATCAATTAGATTAAAAAAAGTGAAAACTTTCATTATTGAAAATAAAAAAACCTCAGTGCAGAGGAATTTTATAAATAATCTGTTTCATTGATTTTATAATATCTAATTTTTTTAATAATTTGATAATCATAATAACATAGGACACAAATAATGGTGAAAATATCATTCCAATCAGCCCAAAACAATCACCAAAAAAAGTGAGTGCTAAAAAGAGTATGATGGGATGCAATTTGATACTCTTAGAAAACAAATAAGGCTGTAAATAAGAAGATTCAATATACTGTAAGACAATCACAACAAAAAAAGTAATATAACCTAGTTCAGGATCTTGTATATATTCATAGACAACAACAGGTATTCCCCCAATATAAGGCCCAATATAAGGAATTAAATTCGTTAAAGCAAGAAACAAAGCAATCCATATCAAATATGTCATATCTATAAACATAAAAGCTATCAAGCATAATGCAAAAAACAATATAAAATCTAAAAACAATGATTTCATAAACTGATATGTCATTAGTTGAAGTCGTTTCAATGTTTGCATACATAACCCTTGCTTATGAAAAGGTAAATAACTAATTATGTTTTCTGTAATATGCATATTATCATATGATAAATAGAATGAAATACCTAGTGCAAGTACAAAATGTCCTATCCAATAGATGAAAGATTGTGTCCAACCATTTAATAACTGCATGACATCATCTAAAATATTATATTGTTTAAAAAAATCATAGATTGTTGTAAGTAGTGGATGTATTTGTAATGTTCCTTGCTCATATTCATGATAAAAATGAAGACATTGATCAAATATATAGGGTGCAACTCCATAACAGATAACCAAAATCAATAAAGAAAAAGAAACATACAAATGAATCACGACAATTCTTCTATCTAATCGATCACTACTCATATAACGAATGAAAGGTTCTAATAAAAAATGAATAAATATAGCAATGAATAAAGGCAATAACAAATGAAAGATATATAAAAAGATATCAATCACATGAAATAATTGAAATACATAATAAACAAGTATTAAAGCTATACTATAAATGATAATATTTTTAATAGCAATCCCTCCTAGACAAAAAGGACTATCACTAGTCCTTTGTACTCTTTTAAAGTTGTTCTTTTATGGCTTTTTTTGCTTTATGAACTTGATGTTCAACTTCAGTTGCACATGGCATATCACTCATAAAAATCATTGCTGCAGCAACAATGCCTGCAGAAAAGAAAGCAACTGTTAATTTAGACATAACGACTCACTCCTTTTAGTACACTTTTATTATGTACTATTTATTCAAAATCATACAAAGAAATTTCTTGAATCGTATTTAATCTTGTTTGTAAAGTTGTTCTTCTTTTATCATCACGATCATTTTTTATACCATATTCAAAAGCTTGGGGATTTCCTAATATAAATAAAGATTGCTTTGCTCGCGTTAAACCTGTATAAATCAAGTTCTTCTTTAACATAATATAATATTCTTTAAGTACAGGCATAATAACAATTTTAAACTCATTACCCTGAGATTTATGTATACTCATACAATAAGCATGAGTAATTGTGTAAAAATCTTCTGCAGTATATTCTACATACTGACCATCAAAATTAATAATCAATGTATCTTTCAAATACTCAAAATTATCTTTAAAACAAATTTCTTCTAAGATTCCAATATCACCATTAAAAACATTATCATCAACCCTATTTTTTAATTGAAGTATTTTATCTCCTTCTCTAAAAATTCTTTTACCAACACGCAATTCTTTTTTAAACTCATCAGCTGGATTCAATAATTCCTGTAAACAATCATTTAATGCATCTATTCCAGCTACACCATTATACATAGGGGCAAGAACCTGTATATCTTGACTATCATATCCTTCTTGCATAGCCTTTGAAACAAGATGTTTAACATATCCAACAACATCTTGAGCCTGACATGTTTGAAAATATATATCATTATATTTGAAGAAGACATCTGAATGATACTCATAATTTCTAATATCATGAGCCAAAGTAATAATACCACTTTCTTTGGATTGACGATAAATCCTTTCTAATCTAACAGCTGAAACTTTTGATGAAGCTAATAAATCTTTTAAAACATGTCCAGGTCCTACTGAAGGTAACTGTTGATCATCGCCAATTAATAATAACTTTGTAACATGGGTAGATGCTTCTAATAAATGCGAAAACAATAATGTATCTACCATTGAGAACTCATCAATAACTAATAGATCACAATCCAACGGATGTTCTCTATTGACTGCAAAAACATTTGTATGCAAATCCCATTTTAATAGTCGATGAATTGTACATGCTTCTAGTCCTGTCACTTCACTTAAACGTTTTGCTGCTCTTCCAGTAGGAGCAACCAAGGCTATCTTTTGATCCGGATAAACTTTTCTATATAGCTTCATAATAGCTTCTACAATTGTTGTTTTTCCTGTTCCAGGACCACCCGTTATAATCATTGAAGGTTGTTTAAAAAACAAGAGTATAGCTTCTTTTTGTTTAACATCATATGTTAAAGAAAGTTGACTTTCTAGCTCTTCAAGATATATTTCTAATTCATCAGTATCTATTTCTTGAAGTGGGGAGTGTAACCATTTTTGAAATGTGTTCGCAATAACCATTTCACTTTCATATAAATCATAAGGATAATACTTTTCCAATTCTTGAACAATCTTCTTTTCTTCAATTAATTCTTCTAATTGCATAGCAAAATCTTCTTGCTTCACTCCAGGTATCAACCTATGAAAAGCTCGATAAATACGCTCATACTCTTGGTATGTACTTCCATCTTGAAAACATGCATCTTTTAAAGCATAAAAAACCGCTGCACGAATACGACTTTCATCATACGGATCCACACCTATTTTTAAAGCCAATTCATCTGCTGTTTTAAAGCCAATACCATCGATATCATCAATAATTTGATAAGGGTTGTTTTGTAAAACTTCTAATGTACGTTCCTGATAAACAGCCTGTATTAGTGAAAGATGTTTGGTACTAATTCCATGTCCCATAAAAAATGATAAAACCTCTTGATCAAAATCTTGAGAAGATAAAACTTCATAAATTGTTTCTCTTTTCTTTTCACTCATACCTGGGATATGATCTAGAACATGTTTATCTTCTTTAATTTTTATCAGTGCATCTTTACCTAAAACATCTACAATCGCTTTTGCTTGCTTTTCTCCTATTCCTTTAAATAATGAACTAGATAAATAGCGAATGATTTCTTCTTCATCATTCGCTAAAATAATTTCATATGATTGAATTTGAAATTGTTTTCCATACTTTGGATGAATGATGTAATCCCCTTGAAAACGATATTTATCTTGAGGGTTCACATAACTCATATATCCACTTGCCAGAATAGGTTTATCCTCTTGTTCACTATCTATAAGACAAACAATAAACTTTGTTTCCTCACTATAAAAACGAACATGTTTAATAATTCCTATATATTCTAACATTATAGATATGTAATCTCCTCTCCATGTTTATAAACTTTTTCAATTGTCCCTCCACCAAGACATACTTCACCATCATAGAAGACTGCAGCTTGCCCAGGAGTGACTGCCTTGATTGGTTGCTTAAATGAAACATAAATTGTTGTTTCATCTACAAAACGCACAGTCACTTCATTATCCTTTTGACGATATCTAAACTTTGCTAGACAATCATATTCTCCTTCAGGTTTATCACTTAAAATCCAATTCACATCAGTAATTAATGCACCATCACTCATTAACCAATCATTTTGATCGCCTTGACACACATATAAAACATTTTCATCATATTCTTTTCCTACAACAAACCATGCATCACCAGGTCCACCAATATTTAATCCTTTTCTTTGACCAATTGTATAGTACATAATTCCTTGGTGTTCACCAACAACTTTTTTAGAAACAATATCTACCATCTTTCCAGGTTTTGCTGGAATATAGTTTTTCAAAAATTCTCTAAAATCTCTTTCACCAATAAAGCAAATACCTGTACTATCTCTTTTATGAGCAACTGGCAATTCTAATTCTTCTGCAAGTTTTCTTACTTCAGGTTTTGTCAGTTCTCCAATAGGAAATAATGAAGACTGTAGTTGAGTTTGATTTAGCTGACATAGAAAATAAGTTTGATCTTTATTATTATCAACACCTCTTAATATCTTAGAATCTTGTCCTGGATGATGTTCGACTCTTGCATAGTGTCCTGTTGCGATAAAATCAGCATCTATTGATTTTGCATAATCTAAGAAAGCTTTAAATTTAATGTGTTTATTACATAGAATATCTGGGTTAGGTGTTCTTCCCTTTGCATATTCTTCTAAGAAATATGTAAACACATGATCCCAATATTCTTTAATAAAATCTACACGTCTTAACTCTATACCTAAATGCTCTGCTACTTTTTTTGCATCATTATAATCTTCTTCTTGAGGACATATTTCATTATTATTGGTAGGATTTCCTAAAATATCATTATTTAATGAAGAATCCCAGTTACGCATAAATACACCAATAACTTCATATCCTTGTTGTTTTAATAAATAGGCAGCTACTGCACTATCTACTCCACCACTCAAACCTAAAACAACTCTTTTTTTCACACACATTCCTCCTTTATGCTTTTTCTATTCTAACACTTTCAAGACCTATGTTAAAGAGAAAAATGACAAAGGATAAACTCCTTTGTCATAAAACTATTCACCTAATCTAGACATTGGTAACATTGCAGCACCAATCGCTCCACAATCTTCCAATTCTGTTTCTAATAATGGAATATATCCTCTCATACCAACATGAATTTTAGCATTAAATTGTTCTACAAGGCGATCATAGAAGTATTTCTTAGATTTCATAACTCCTCCACCAATAACAAAACAATGTGGATCCACTGTATGAGCAATATTTGCAAACATAGTTGCCCATTCACTAATCACTTCATCAACAAGTCCTTGAGCCACTACATTACCTTCATCAGCCAATCTAAAGACATCTCCAGCATGATTGACTACATCTTCACCAAGTAATTCTTTTCCTTTTCTTGTAATAGCAGTACCACTTGCTTCACCTTCAGCAGCACCTGGATTTAATCCACCAAATTTATATCCATTGTTTTTAACAATAATATTTCCAATTTCTCCAGCATGACCTCTACCACCTGATACAAGTTGACCATTAACGATAAATGCTCCTCCAATACCAGTAGAAATTGTCACATAATAACAACTTGGTTTCCCTTTTCCAGCACCAAGTAATGCTTCAGCTAATCCAGCAACATTAGCATCATTATCAATAAATACAGGTAAATTAAAGCGTGTAGATAATTTTTCACAGATAGGATAATTTTCAAAACCAGGTAAATTTGTAGCCATAATCATAACACCATGAACAGTATCTACTGGTCCAGGAACTCCAATACCAATTCCTTGAACATTTTCAATTCCACCACATACAGAATAATCAAGACTCTCTATTTGTCTAATAATTTTAGAACAAACAAAGTCAGGCCCTTTTTCTCTTTCAGTATTATCTTTAACTTCACTATATGATTGTCCTTTTTCATCAACCAAAAGTGTACGTACATTTGTACCACCTAAATCAATTCCAATATAGTATTTCATACTTGTCCTCCTCTTGTTTTTTGTATAATTATTATACAATATTTTTTTCTATTTTCATAGTTTAAATATATCGTCTTTTATTTGTTTTAAGTCTTGTGGTAAAGGACATGTTAAAACAAGATCCTGTAAATATTTTAAACTTCCTATAGGCTTCGTAAAACGTATTTGATAAGCATGTAAGAATTGATGATTTAAATGATATTTCTTTTTAATCATTTTATTCTTTTCAAAATCGCCATACTTTTTATCACCAATAATTGGGTGATGAACACTTGATAAATGAATACGTATTTGATGTGTTCTTCCAGTCACAAGACGCACTTTCAACAAAGAGTACTGACCATTTGTTTGAACATTTTCTACAATCGTATGCATTGTTAGAGCATCAGGTGTATCTTTTGAAACAACTTGTACTTTATTTAATACGCTATCTTTTTTCATATAGCCTATTAATTCTTTTGAAGGCATATTTCCAAAACATATTGTTAAATATGTTTTATCTATACAATGTCTTTTTTTCATCATTTCATTTAAATCTTGAAGAGCACGCATTGTTTTACCAAAAATAACTATACCACTTGTATTTCTATCTAGACGATGAACTGGACCAGGTGTGAAGCCTAAATCAGCTTTAGGATCATATTCACCTTTTTGATATAAATATGTTAAAACTTGATGATCTAATGTATTGATATCTTCATGAATATCTTCATGAACAAGTAAACCTGCCGGTTTACCAACAACCAGAATATTTTCATCTTCATAGATGACATCAAATTCTATTTTTAAATCATAAATAGATTGTTCTTGAGTATATTCTTGAAACTTGTCTTCATATAAGAACAATTCAACTTGATCACCTTTTTTTAATATATAGTTTTCTTTGACACGGACACCATTGACTTTCACATCTTTTTTTCTTAGCATTTTATAAATAAATGAAGATGGTGCCCTACATAATAATTTTTTTAAATACTTGTCAATTCTTTGATTTTCATGATTTTCATCTATAATCAATGTTTTCATTTTTATCACCACTTCTATTATACATAATTCCTATAACGAAAAAATACATTTTTTATCTGAAAGCCTTTACAACTTATTTTCTTTTGTTATAATATAGTTGTTAAGTGAGATTCACTTAATCATACCCCCCTATTATCACCCTAACGTGTAAATAATAGAGAGAAAAAGAAAGTATGCTCCCCCGCATACTTTCTTTTCTTTTATCAATCCAAAAAACATTGATTATATCAATACATTTTTAATTCATCATGTTTTTAACTTCAGTTTTTGGAGTATTTTTAGAGTAAATTGATGCAAAAACCTCATTTAAAGCATTTGTTTTATCATTTTCCTGTATATGAGTATAAACATTTAATGTTGTCTTAATATCGCTATGCCTTGCTAATTTTTGAGCAGTTTTTAAATCAACATTATTTTTATAAAGATTTGTGATGAATGTATGTCTTAACATATGGAAATGAAAATATATACCTAAATCCTTTATCTTGCTTTTTACCCATGTATTAGCATTATATGTACATAAATAATATCCTTCAATATCGCATATAACTCTTTCATAAGGATTATAAGCAAACCATTCTTTTAAATCATCTTTTAACTGTGGTGCTATTGGTACGACATCATAGCTAGAAGATGTTTTTAAAACCGGTGTTGTCTTGTAATCTTTTTTCTTTTTGTTTTTCTGTGATTCTAATTGCTTGTTAATGCTAATCAGATTATTTTCAAAATCAAAATCACTTTTATTAAGTGCAAATATCTCACTTATTCTAAGCCCTGTATGATAACCAATCTCAATGGCAATAGCTAAAGCCTTATATCTAAAATCATACTGTTTCAATGCTTCTATAATTCTTAAATAGTCTGCATGATCTAAATATTCATCTTTTTCTTCTCTATCATCTTTTTTGGCTCTTTTATTAGTAATTTTAACATATTGAACAATGTTATCAGCAATATATTCATTCTTCACAGCATAAATAAACACACTTCTTAAAACCTTTCTTAGATTTTCACATATACTTTGTCCTTTATCCAAGTCATTGAAATGCTGCTGCAATTCTTTATATTTGATTTCTTTAATTTTATTCTTGCCTATGCTGTTTCTCGCATATTTCTCAAAAAGATAAGTATATGTTTCTAAAGTATGCAAAGCATAATTATCACTTTCCACTTCTTTCCATTCCTCATATACTTCATTCAATGTTTTAGCACATTCCTTTTTAATACCACGATTTACTCTAATGTGTTCTTTAATCATGTTTTCGTGTTCCTGTGCTTCTTTTTTTGTTACAAAACCACTTTTTGAATAACTGCTTGTTATCCCATCTTGTTTATACTTAAAAGTCACCTTATAAGTATATCCCTTTTTTGCTTTCTTGCTTTTCACTTTTATAATGCTCATATCTTATCGCTCCTATATAAATTCATATTTTTTATGTGTTATATAGGGTGTTGTAAACTGTGTGAGGATTAGCAAAAATTATAATAGAACTTTATCATTTTTTGTTATCTTTCTCTTTATATTCTTCTATTTTTAATAAATCTTTAGCATGATCTAATAATTTTCCTTTTCCAGTTATATTCATCTGGTCAAAAATATCAATTAAATTTTTTTTAATCTCATCAGAATAATTATACTTCTTTATTTCGTCAAGTTCATATTGAAATAATTCATCATTGTAATCATAATCATCAGAATAAAAATCAAATGGAGCTAATCCTAATGCTATTTGTAATTTATGAAGCGTGTCAATTGAAGGTTTGGCTTTATCGTTTTCATATCTACCTATTTGCACCTCATGAACTCCGCTCTTGATTGAAAGCTCTTTTTGTGTCATTCCTTTCTCTTCTCTATATTTTTTTAAATCTTTTCCTAAAGTCATATTAAACACCTCAAAAATATTATAACACACAAATTTACTTACCCAACTATAAAGTTATAAAAAATATCATTGACACAACTAAGCAGTTGGTATAGTATAATATTAACCAAACTGTTTAGTTTGGTCAATAATAAAATGAAAGAGGTGATATTATGCAAACTAATGGTATTTCATTAAATCCAAGTAAAATAATTTTATTGATTGCCAAACAAGGTTTTTCAATAAATGAATTTTGCAAAAAGGCTGATATTTTTAGTGGAACATATCGTAGAATGATGAAAGGCGAACAGCTTAAACCTAAAACCGTCAGCAAAGTAGCCAAAGCATTAAACGTTGATATTGAAGAATTGCTTTAATCCCTATCATACATGCTTATAAATCAATAAATGTTATAAAGGGTATAAATATATCCATTTTATAAGTTTGATTTATAAAGGCATAGCATGGTAGCTAAAAACAATCAAAGAAAGGAAGATAACCATGAATGAAGTAAGTAGATATAAAAAAACGGTTACAGACAGCAAGAACAAACGTATCCCTAGAAGCAAAGCTATAAGATACAAATGTTTAGATTGCTATTGCTATCAATCTACTGAAGTAAAAGAGTGTCCTGTTATTGATTGCCCTTTATGGCGATATAGAATGGGATATGAACAACGTGATGATTTATATTATCAACACAAAAATATGATTGCAAAGGAGTAGATGAAGATGATTTATTTAAAAACAAAATTAGAAAATGGTGAACAATTAAAAATCAATTTATATGGTGACGAATTTTATGCGACATGTACAAAATGTGGCAAAGAAGTACATATGGATCATGATATGCTAAAAAATCTTATCAATAACGATTGTGATTTTGCTGCAACTGGATTTTATTGTGACAAATGCAATACACAAGAACATGTCACTTTATTATTTACTGAAAGTACTAGAGAAAACAGAGATGTTCTTACAGACATCTTTGAAGAAGTTAAAGATCAATCACTTAGAAATAAGTTATTTAACGCGTTAGACACTTATAATCAAATGATTTTTAATGATTTAGATGATATATATGTGCCTAAAATCAAATAAAATTTATATCATGTGTATTTATACCTAATTCTATCTTTTATCTAATAAAACACATCTATGATAGGTGTTACAAGCAAATAAAACAAATCAAATGAAAGGAGTTGTTAAAAAATGACCGAAAAAGAAAAAATCATTCTAAAACATACACAGTTAGCAGCTGAATATTCAAAACTTGCGAATAGTAATCATCTGTTAAGCGCTAAGGAATGGGAAAGAATCAATAAAAGAATGAATGAAATCTTGATTGAGATTCAAAAATTAAGAGATTTAGAAAAATCATGGGAAGAATTTCAAGATAAAGAAACATATCATTCTTCACTAGGTATTAAGATGCTTAGCATTGAAGAAGTTGGTGAAATTTTAAATGCATCTCGTAATCAAATTTCAATGCTTAGAGAAATTGGCATCATCAAGGCAATTAAAACAGGAAAAAATTATATGTTTCCCTTAGAAGAAATACAACGTTTCCAACGTGATTATATAGGCTATGATGTTAGTAATAAAGAAAAAGCTATTAAGGCTTATGAGGCAGTACATGGCTAAAAGATATTATTGGTTAAAATTACAAAATGATTTTTTTGCTCTACCAAGAATAAAAAAACTAAGAAAATTACCTAATGGATCAGATTTAACCATCATATATCTTGAATTACAACTCATCAGTCTAAAAAATAATGGTGTGATTTACTTAGAGGGTTTAGAAGATAGTGTTGAGGATGAGCTAGAATGGCTTATTGATGAAGAATCTAGTTTAATCAAAGAAACATTAACATTTCTTCAAAAATATGATCTTTTAGAAATAATCAATGATGAAGAACTTCATTTTGTTGAAACAAAAATGAATATTGGTAGTGAAACAGATGGAGCTGAACGTGTTAGACAACACAGAAAAAGAAAACAAGCTACTGAATTGTTACAATGTAACGATAATGTAACGCATATGAAACAAGATGAAACAACTTGTAACACAGAGAAGAGAAGAGAAGATAAGATAAGAGTAGATAAGAGTATAGATATAGAGTTAGATAAAGAAAAAGAAATAGATAAAGATGCAGATGGAAAAGAAAAAGAAGATTCCAAAGAGGAAAAGGAAAAACCTAAGCCTTTTCACTACATCACAAAAGAGCATGAATTTTATCTAACTACAGAACAGATTGATTTTTTAAAGAAATGTCTAGATAACAAAAAAATAGATGTTGAATATAAAATCAATCATGAATTAAAAACGTATCTAAAAGGACATATTCATGAAATAAATCAACATAAAGATTTATTAACATTTGTATTGTACTGGTTAAAAGATGAATCTAATCAATCAGAATTGCCACCTTAAAATTAACAAACCTAAAAAACAAAAATGAAAGAGAGGTAATAAATAATGACACACTATTTAAATAAAATGTTATCTAATTTAGATAACACTCCTTTTACACAAAATAAGAATTATATAAATGTTATTCAAAACATACCAACTTATTTTGGAACTAATAATCTTTATTTTTGCATGATGATAGCCTTTAATTTTGGTAATTTAATAGGTATAAAATGTGAGAGAGATTTAATTAAGTGGAATTCTTTAGCAACATTTCAATATATGAAACTATATGCCAAAGATCATGATGGAAAGTTACCTAAAACATTTAACGATCTAAAAGAATATGAAAAACAATATGAAGAATATATTGATCAATTAGTAAAGAATGATGATAAAGAACAGTTGCAAAAAGTTGCACAAACAAACATAAAGAAAGAGGTAATGAAAAATGATTAAAGAACAATTAAACAAATTATTAAGCAGCATGAAAGAATATTCTACCGTATTAGATACTTTAAAACAGGAGTATGAAACTAAAATCAAAAACTTAGAAGAAACTTATAAAAATCCTACACTTGCAAACATGTTGTATGAAGTTGAACAGGAATATAAGCAAACTCTCTTAAATTTAAAAGATAAGAATATTAAAAATGTCGAAAAAGTTTTTAACAGCATTAAGGAACAGGTTAATAAAGTTGTTTCAAAGGAAGTCCCAACAGATTTCATAAATGCAATGCAATTAATTGATACTCTAGGTGAAAAAATAAGTGATCATGAAGCTGAAATATATATTAACAAGTATAAAGATAACTATATGGCTATTAGAGGAGTACTGAATACATTAAACAAAAATAATAAAATGAAAGATATTGATGTTATTTCGTTAGATGAAGTCTTAGATAATGTTCAACAAGTTCATGATGAAATCATTAACTTCTTCAATAATGGTCATGAAACATATCAAGCGTTTGTATTAACAAGTGATAACGGTCCTATCCAAGAGTTATCTAAATATTTAGATAGTTTTCTATCAGGTCACTTCATTAAAAATGTTTTTCAAGAAATACAAGGTGATGAATAATGGCTAAATGGGGTAAGGTTGATTTCAAGGACCTGAAAAGACTTCAGAAGAAGATGGATAGATTCGAACAAATAGATGGTGATAAACTATGCAAACATATAGCTAATGAATTAGCTGCTAGATTATTAAAAAGGGTTATAAAACTCACACCATCCACACAAACCGGTGAATTAAGAAGAGCATGGATAATACATGAAGTTATTCAAGTTGGAAACAATGAATATCAAATAGAAGTAACTAACTCAATGGAATATGCTTCATATGTTGAATATGGTCATAGACAAAGACCCGGAAGATTTATCCCAGGATATTGGGAAGGTAACCAATTCATTTACCAAAAAGGTGCAAAAGAAGGCATGGTTTTAAAAGCTGGGTGGGTTAAAGGCAAACTTATGCTTACAAAATCAACTATGCAAGTAGAAAATCTTGCACCTAAATTAATTGAAAAAAGAGTAATGAATGAATTGATAAAGATATTTGAAAATGATTAAATATTACCTAGAGGTGATTGATGATGTCAAGAGTGCTTGAAAAGATAAATGCAGATATAGAAATTCAAGATTTAAAGAAACAACATAAACAGTTATATGGTAAATCAGCACCTTCTTTTTCACGTGATGATCATTCATCAATAGAAGAATACAAAAACGAATTAAAGAAACTTGTTGAAAAAGCATCTACAAAATAGTAGGTGCTTTTTTCCAATACTATAATTTACTACATTGGATTAAAACAACTCTTAATCGTTTAACACATTAATTTGATGAATCAAATCAAATAATATGTGCTAACATTTGCTAACATTGGCTAAGGTTTGCTAAGGTTTACGAAGATTTTAGTACACCTTATATCAAATTCACTATTAAACCTTACAAAATCTTACTT
The DNA here is from genome assembly GCA_002359025.1 of Erysipelotrichaceae bacterium UBA3379. GTDB lineage: Bacteria > Bacillota_I > Bacilli_A > Erysipelotrichales > Coprobacillaceae > UBA3379. The sequence continues at coordinate 41,809 of DEPZ01000027.1, forward strand.
CAAAATATATAACAAAAAATGTTATGATAATAATAAATAATTTGAAAATGTGATGATTGTTAAGAAATGTTAAGGTGGCTGATTCATTAAGTGCATTGATATATTTAAATTTCCTTTCAAGCGCTTCTTTACCAATGAATCCCATTGTTAATAACGTAAATCCATCACGGTTGATTAAATACATTGGATATTCTTGTTTGTTTTGTTCGTGGATGTATGTTGTTTCGTGAAATAGGTCTGCTAAATTTTGAGCATCCCCCATTTGAATCAATGTTCTAATATCCTTTAATACATTCTTATGTTCTTTATTAAAATCTCTAGCTATCTGAATACTTGTTACAAGCATCTGATTGTTTTCATACTTTATTTGTACTTCGTTCATGTAAGACTTATTATTTATGATTTTGACTTTTGTTTGAAAAATTCGTATAACTATGACAATTATTTTGATTTTCAACTGTTTTCGCAGTGACTTTTTTATTTTCTAAAAACAATTCGCATAATTTAACAATTAGCATATCCATATTTGGTGGACTATCAACTGAACTTACTTTCACTTGTTTCATATCTCTCACCCCTTTCTATAATCTGTCAAAGAAAACTTATCTTTTAACTTATTCTAATTCTGAATACGGAAAGATGCAACGGTTGATTCAAAGACATCAGCTTTGGCTAAAAATGATAAGGTTTTGGAAAGGTTATTAAAAAATATTAAAACACTTAAAACAAATACAAAAATACTATAAATAAGGAAAATTTATTCTTAAATAACCACAATAACTACTCGAAAAAGAATATATAAAAACCTGTCAAAACCTTACATTTAAATCAATATAGAACTTGGCAAAACCCAACATTAAAAATATATAGATGAGAGAATGGCAGAAAAGGAAGATTCTTTAATTGCTAAACAGGATGAAGTGTTGAAGTATCTAACAAGTGTTCTTACAATGGCTGAAGCATTTGCTGATGTATATGGAAATGGCGATAATACCAATCCACTATCTATTGAGATAAAAAGATTGACGTTAGAGAAGATAAAAGAGTATAAAGGAAGGAGGTGATGAATATGCACGAGGAAAAAGAAATGTTGTGGATGAAATATGCAATGTTTGATGATGAAGGTGATGTTGTTGCTATTTCAAAAGAAGCACCTGAAGAAGTCAAGAAAGCATATGAAGAACATCTAAACAAAATAAAAGAGTATACCGAAAAAGGAAAAGCAATTCCTAAATAACAAAGCAATCACCATTTATAAGTGAATGCTTTGTTATTGTCAAAAATCAGAAAGGAGTAATAAAACAACTGAAAAATATGATCCATTGAATATATTAGATGATTTTTTCTATATTTAGTGATTATATTAAATATACGAGGTGGACAATATGACAGATAAAGAAACAAAAGACTTGATAGCAAATATAGTTAAAAACTATTTTCAGGAAATACAACTCAAAAAAGAAAAATCAAGAATAAAAACGATTTTAAAACTTGAACAGTATAAAAGAGCAAAAGAAAAATATGAAACATTAGAAAATCAAATATTAGGTGTACATAGTATTGATTATACTTACGTGAAATCAACAGTACACAAAACACTTGTTGAATTAATTTATAAAAAAGACAATGCCTATAAAGATATGATTAACAGTTACAATGAAACATATTATTTAATAACTCATTTTGTTCCGTTTCCTGAACATTTAATTTTGATAGAGTTGTATATAGAAAACAAGTCAATAAATGAAGTTAGAAAAAAATATATATGTACAACAAAAGAATTTAATGAGATGCTGAACAATGCGCTTGATTATATAATCATAGATTAAAGAATATAATTTTTAGAGTGTTTTTAGAGTAACATGTACTCTAAAAATAAAAATACATACTAGCATATAACTAGCATGTATCAATAAAACACCCTATATATCAGCATAAAATCAAATGTAATAAAATCATCTTTTTTTAATCTTGATACTCCCCCGCATACTTTCTTTTCT
>DEPZ01000018.1:0-4977 GCA_002359025.1 Erysipelotrichaceae bacterium UBA3379
GGTAAAATATGCAGGAACAGGAGCCGCAATGGAAAATGCAGTACAAGATTTAAAAGATCTTGCAGATGAAGTGACATTATCAAATAATGACGATGGTATAGCTGTATCATTATATAAACATATGCCAGAAATTCAATAAGGGTTGCATTTGTAACCTGTTTTTTTTTTTTTATGATAATAGTGGGTGATGAATATGAATATTTTTAATAAGTTAAATACAATGTATTTAACAGAAAATGAGCAATTGTTAGTGGATTTTATTAAATATAATACAAACGATTTTATTGATTTATCAGCAAATGATATTGCTAGTCAATGTTATATATCAGTATCAACAATTTATAGATTATGCCATAAATTAGAATTATCAGGACTCTCACAATTAAAAGTCCAAGTCTTATCATCTTTAGACGAATTCAAAAAAGAAACAGATGATTTTGATTATAACTTTCCTATCAAACAAAATGAAACACAATATCAAATTGTGCATAAGTTACAAGATGTTTATAATCAAACAGTAACCTCTACTTTAAATCTCTTAGATTTAGAAGAATTAAGCTTATCAGCAAGTCTATTAAAGAAATCAAAAACAATAGATATTTATACATTGGCTGGAAATATCTATTTTGCTGAAAACTTTAAATTTCAAATGCAAGAAATAGGTGTACAAATCCATGTTCCTTTAGAAGACTATCAACAGAATTTAAATGCAACAATTAGCGATAGTACACATGTTGCGATTGTCATTTCATTTGGAGGAAGAGGGTCATCAGTATCAAAAATCACGAAACTTTTAAAATATAATAAAACACCTATTATTTTAATTACTTCTACATTAGATAATCCATTAGTGAAATATGCAGATCATGTTTTATATATGAGTTCATATGAAGACCATTATCATAAAATATCTTCATTTGCAACAAGATTATCATTACTATATATTCTTGATTGTTTATATACATGTTATTTTAAATTGGATTACAATAAGAATATAGAGAAGAAATTACGTTATTATGAAACGATGACAGGTATAAAACAATAGAAGGTCATGTTATATCTTAAACATGATTTTTTATTGTTAAAAAAAGTGAGACCAACATAGATCTCACTTTTGTAATTCTTCATAATATTATATAAATAACTTATATTCTCATTTGAGAATTTTACCATTTTGAATATCGCTAGCTAATTGTAGTACTTTTGTATGAATTGTATCTATTATCTTTTGAAACTGCTCATCGCTTTTTCCAGTAGGGTCAGTTAATCCCCAGTCTTCTCGATGCTGGCAGGGTAAATAAGGACAATTAACATGACAACCCATTGTTATGACAATGTCTACAGGTGGTATATCTGATAACAGTTTCGAATATTGTGTAGCGTTCATATCTATGTGATATAAGTCTTTCATTAATCGAACAGCATCTTGATTGATTTGTGGTTTTGTTTCTGTACCAGCTGAATAACTTTCGAAAATATCAGAGGCAAGGAGCTTTCCTAATGCTTCTGCAATCTGACTACGACATGAATTGTGTACACAAACAAATGCAACTTTAGGCAATGGATTACTCATTTTATATACCTTTAAATTATTTATATGCTTGTTGTAAAATACTTTTTATTTCTTCAACTGATAAGACTTTTCCAAAAGATACGACTTTTCCATCGAGTACTAAAGCAGGAGTTGACATGACGCCATAACTTGCGATTTGTGCAAAATCAGTAATATGTTCTATATTTAAATTCAGATTTAATTCTGATATAGCTTGTCTTGTTACTTTTTCTAATTTCATACATTTTGCACATCCTGATCCAAGAATCTTAACTCCTTTTTCTTGTTTTTTGTTTTCTGCTTTTTGCATGTTTTCTGGTGTACAGTTTTCAGCACAACAACATGATTTCTTCTTTTTAAATAGTTTCATTGTTTCCTCTCTCCTTATTAAATAAATAATACACTAAAAATATTAAATGCATAACCAACGATAATAATACCTATGGCACATATACCAATAAATAATGCAAGTAATTTTGGTTTTACAGCTTTTTTTAACATAATTAAAGACGGTAAACTTAATGTTGTTACAGCCATCATCAATGATAAAACAGTTCCTAATTCAGCACCTTTTGCAAGCAAAGCTTCTGCAATAGGGATTGTTCCAAAAATATCAGCATACATAGGGATACCAACAAGAGTTGCTAGAATGACTCCAAAGGGATTATGACTTCCTAAAATACTTTCAATCCAATGTTCTGGTATCCAATTATGAATGATTGCACCAATTCCTACACCTACTAAAATATAAGGGAATACTTTCTTGAATGTGTCTATAACTTGATCTTTAGCAAATTGTATTCTGTCTTTTCTTGTTAATGTAGGAGAAGTGATGTCGATATTGCTGGCATTTTTTACAAATTCTTCTACATATTTTTCCATATGTAATTTTTCTATGACTGTTCCACCAATCACCGCAATAACCAATCCAACAATAACATATGCAACAGCAATCTTCGTTCCAAAGATACTCATTAACAATATTAGACTACCTAAATCAACCATTGGAGAAGATATCAGGAAAGAAAAAGTCACTCCCAATGGTAATCCTGCACTTGTAAATCCAATAAATAAGGGTATTGAAGAACACGAACAAAACGGGGTTACTGTTCCTAGCAAGGCAGATACAATATTTGCACCTATTCCATGAAATCGACCTAAAATCTTTTTGCTTCTTTCAGGTGGAAAATAACTTTGTATATATGAAATAACAAAAATTAATACACATAATAAAATAGTAATTTTAATAACATCATATATAAAGAATTGAAGATTTCCACCTATATGGTTATCAATATTCAATCCTACACCTGTTAATATTTGCTGAATAAAATGATTCAACCATTCCATTTTTAAAATCTGATTTTGAAAGAATGACCAGATTGAACTTATAGCTTCCAAAAAATTCCTCCTTATCATTTATATATCAAAAATTTTTGATATGTTAGATTTTTATAAAAGCCATCAAGAGATGACGATTATAAATCATTTATTTGTTCATTGCTGTTTGGTGTCGTGAGTTCTAACAAACGTTGAGAGGCATATTTGCTACCAGAGTGACTTAATCTATAATGAGTCCACTTTCCATCTTGCCTACTGACTACGATACCAGAATCACAAAGTATTTTCATATGATATGATAAAGCAGATTGCCCTATATTCATATATTCAATTAAAACACAAGCACATTTCTCACCACTCTTTAAAAGATTTAAAATTTTTAATCTTTTTTCATCACAAAGTGCTTTAAATATCTTTACATCTTTTGAATAATCTTCCATACCATACTCCTTATATCAAAATATTTTGATGTATTTATCATAACCATGAATGTTATTGAAGTCAATATAAATATCAAATTTTTTTGATATGATCATTCTGCTTATAAGAATATAAAAATCATGTCAAAGTTTTTGACATGATTCTCTTTCAATTAAATAACAAGGCAATTGCACTCTCATAGGCAAAAGCTTTGTTTTATCCTTTAATGCTTGATGTAAGAGTTTGGCACCAAATTGACCCATATCAAATGAAGGTGCATAGAAAGTTGTAAGAGGTGGATTTGTATAGTTTGCAGCATCTATGTTATCAAATCCAATAATTGAGATATCATCAGGAACTTTGTATCCATGATCATATAAAGCTTTCATAGCTCCAATAGCAATCGGATCACTGGCTGCAAAAATTGCAGTTGGAATATGATTAGAGTCAATTAGACGACACATCATTTCATATCCAGAGGCACTTGTGAATTCACCTTCTTGTATATAATGTTCGTAAGTCATACCGTATTGATGACAATATTTCATAAATGATGATTTTCTTGTGTCTGTATATTGTTCATTGTTATCAAGATATTCTATGCCACCTAAGTAACCAATGTGTGTATGACCTAAATCTTTGAAATATTCAACTGTTTGTTTTAATGCTTGATCAAAATCAAGCATAATAGAGCAGTCTTTGATGTTTTCAAAATCCATATCTAATAAAATAATAGAATCGTTATATTTTTTTAAATCATTAATATGATCTTGAGAAAATTTACCAATACAGATGATTCCATCTGTACCCTTTAATGTTTCTTCTTTGTTAATATCATCTTTAAAGATACGTGTTAATGCAATGTTGTTTTTTTGACAGTAGTCTTCGACTCCTTGTCTTAATGTTAAATAATAGGGATCATTGATTTCTTGTTGTAATGAATACCATTGAATAAGACATAATTGCATTGTTTGTTCTGTTTTTTTCTTTTTTATATAGTGAAGTCGTCTTGCGGCGTCTAAGACGTTGTTTCTTGTGTTTTCTGGAACACTTAAAGTTGGGTCGTTATTAAGTATTCTTGATACTGTTGCGATAGAAACGTTGGCTTCTTTAGCGATATCTTTGAGTGTAGCCATAATAAAAACCTCCTTTTTACTATTATAGAATAAAATTAGTAAAAATTCTATAATTAGTTTACTTGATACTATAAGTAAAATGTTAGTTAATATTAAAATAAATTTACTAAAAAATATGTTGAACTTTTGCTCGCATAGTGGTAATGTATATATGAAAGAGAAGGAGGTCAATAGAATGAATTTAGAAATTAATAGATTAATTCATTTTGCTTTACAAAATAAATTAATAAAAACTGAAGATAAAGAATATTCAGTGAACTTGTTATTAGATTTACTAAAATTAGATGATTTTCATGAAGAAGAAATTGATGAATCTTTGGAAGTCTGTACACTTATATTAGAACGTATGCTAGAGTATGCAGTCAATCATGGAATTATTGAAGATAGTCAAGTAGAAAAAGATTTATTCGATACGAGAATTATGAACTGTGTTATGCCTAGACCAAGTGAAGTCACTCGAGAGTTTCAAGCTTTATATAAAGAGCATCCTCAAAAGGCAACAGACTATTTCTATCATATGTCTATAGC
>DEPZ01000018.1:5077-40802 GCA_002359025.1 Erysipelotrichaceae bacterium UBA3379
TATCTAAGCCTGAAAAAGATCCTAAAGATATCGCAAGAGCCAAATTTGTAAAAACAAGTGGTTATCCAAAATGTTTATTATGTAAAGAAAATGTAGGGTTTAGTGGAGATTATCAAAGACCAGCAAGACAAACACATCGTATTATTCCTTTAAAACTTGATCAAGATGATTATTATTTACAGTACTCTCCTTATGTTTACTATAATGAACATTGTATTGTTCTTAATAAAGAACATAAACCTATGGTTATTAATGAAGAAACTTTTAGACACCTGTTGTCGTTTGTAGAACAATTTCCACATTATATGCTAGGTTCTAATGCTGATTTACCTATTGTTGGTGGATCAATATTAACTCATGATCATTATCAAGGGGGAAGATATGTTTTCCCAATGGAAAATGCAAAAGTTATAGAAACATTAAAACTTTCACAATATCCTCATTCACAGATAGACATATTATATTGGCCTTTATCAACAGTGAGAATAACTTCATCGTCTAAAGATGAAATCATTTCTTTTGCAAATACACTTCTAAAGAAATGGCGAGAGTACTCATGTAAAGAACTAGACATTCTCGCTTATACAGGGGAGACAATGCATAATACAATTACTCCAATCGCAAGAATGAAGAATGGTCAATATCAAATGGACCTTGTTTTACGTAATAATCGTACAAGTGAACAATATCCTGATGGTATCTTCCATCCACATCCACATTTACATCATATCAAAAAAGAAAATATCGGTTTAATTGAAGTGATGGGATTAGCTGTTTTACCTGCAAGGTTAAAAGATGAATTAGATTTGTTAAAAGATTGTTTATTAATGAAAAAAGATATTCAAGACTATGAAGTTTTAGATAAACATAAAGATTGGTATTTTGATTTACAATCTCGTTATTCATTTCAAACAGAGAATATAGATGATATAATAGAATTAGAATTAACAAAGAGGTTTGTTGAAGTCTTAGAAAATGCTGGTGTCTTTAAAATGGATGAGCAAGGTCAACAAGCATTTATAACATTTATAAAATCAATACAAAGTGAGGGATAAAGCATGATAGAAGTTATTGAACATTTATCACAAGGAATTGACATTCTTTCTATGAAAAACGATGAATTAGAAGTCGTGATATCTAATTATGGTTGTACAATTATAAAAATCATTATGCAAGATCGTGATGGGCATAGAGATGACGTTGTATTAGGTTATGATGATTTTTCTAGTTATGAAACGTTGGATGCCTATTTAGGAGCATTAGTGGGAAGAGTAGCAAATAGAATTGGTAAGGGAAGTTTTTGTTTGAATGGTAAGACTTATTCTTTAGCTATTAATAATGGTCCTAATCATTTACATGGTGGAATTAAAGGATTTAGTTATCAAGTATTTGATTATCAAATCAAAGATGATCATACAATAGAGTTAACATATTTATCAAAAGATGGTGAAGAAGGTTATCCAGGTAACTTGAAACTTACTGTTACTTATACATTGGACCATGATACGCTTAATGTAAGATATCATGCTGTAACAGATCAAGATACACTTATTAATATAACAAATCACTCATATTTCAATTTATCTGGTAAAAAAGAAAATATCGATCATCATTTATTAACAGTAAAAGCAAATCAATATGCATGTATAGATCAAGATGGTTTACCAACAGGTAAGCTTGTTGATGTTCAAGGAACACCATTTGATTTTAATCAACCAGAATATATTGGAAAAAGAGTCGATCAAGATGATGAACAATTAAAACTAGGAAAAGGTTTTGATCACCCATTTATCTTTCATACAACAGAAAATCAAGTTATCTTATATCACGAACAAACTGGTAGACGATTAACAGTTTCTACATCTTTACCAGGTGCTCAAATTTATACAGCAAATTATTTAGATGGACGTTTAGGAAAATATGGTATGCATTATTATGCAAGAGATGCAGTTTGTATTGAAACGCAGCATTTACCAGATGATATCCATTTAGCAGAAAATCCAAAAACTATACTAAGAAAGGGAGAAACTTATGATGAATATACATCATATAAGTTTGAGGTGATAAAATAATGAAACAAGCAAGTTTATTAATTCAAGATATTCAAAACGGTCATATTGATGATGTTTTAAAAGATGTTTATGTGGATAGTCAACTATTATCTAATCAAAAAGCAAGATATGTCAAAGCAATTGAAAAGTATATATCATTATATGGAGAACAAGAAGTAGAAATATACAGTACACCAGGAAGAAGTGAAGTGTCTGGTAACCATACAGATCATCAACAAGGTGAAGTTCTTGCTGCAGCAATTAATCTAGATATTATTGCAGTTGTAGGAAAAAATGATACAAATATTAAAATTTTATCAGATGATTATGATATTCAAGCTATTGATATTCATGATTTGACATGTCGTGAAGAAGAAAAAGAAAGCTCAGAAGCATTAATTAGAGGTATTTTATATAGATTTAAAGAATTAGGATATCATATTGGTGGATTTAATGGATATATGACAAGTGATGTCTTACAAGGTTCAGGGTTATCTTCATCAGCTGCTTTTGAAGTGATGATTGGTACTGTTTTATCTGGTTTATATAATGATATGAGTATTGATCCAGTTAGTATTGCTCAAATTGGACAATATAGTGAAAATGTCTATTTTGGTAAACCATGCGGCTTAATGGACCAATGTGCATGTTCAGTAGGAAGTTTAATTCATATTGATTTTAAAGATAAATTACAACCAGTTGTAAGTAAAGTTGATGTTGATTTTTCATCATTTGAACATAGTTTATGTATTGTTGATGTTCATGCATCACATGCTGATTTAACAGATGATTATGCTTCTATTCCTTATGAAATGAAAGAAGTTGCACACCTCTTTGGAAAAGAAGTATTGAGAGAAGTAAGTGAAGAAGAATTCTATAATCAATTTGATAAAGTCAGAAATGCAACAAGCGATCGCGCTGTGTTAAGAGCTATTCATTTATTTGAAGAAAATAAACGTGTAGAAAAAGCTGTACAAGCTTTAAAAGATCATGATTTTCATACATTTAAAGATATGATAGAAAAATCAGGCAAGAGTTCATTTGAATATTTACAAAATGTTTATTCAAATCATAATATTAAACAACAAGCCGTTTCTCTAGCATTAGCATTATCTGAAAATATTTTAAAAGAACATGGTGTATGTAGAGTTCATGGTGGTGGTTTTGCTGGAACAATTCAAGCATTTGTTGAAGATGGATATGTAGAGACTTATAAACGTGAAATAGAAAAATTCTTTGGTGAAGGATCTTGTCATGTTTTAAAAGTGCGTAAATATGGTGGTAAGAAGATTGTTTAGGTGGTGAGTAACCACCTTTTTTTTCAAATGATTTGACGAAAGGTGTTGTTTTTATTAATATAGAAACATCTTGATATAGAAAAGGGTGAAAGTGTGTTACTTATAAATAAAACTTTAATAAAAATGGCAAAGGGTTTATGGGGGTGGATCATTGTTATTGTAGGATTAAAGATGTTAACTTTGGTTGCAACAACAATGTTTGCTAAAACAATTGCTTATTTTTTAGGGGATGTTATGTCTGCAAATATGACATTTAATCAGGCGATGTCAGCGATTTTTGTTGCTTTGGTTGTTTCGTTGATTATGCTTGTATCGGAATTATTGACCGGTGAAGCACAATATAGATGTACTGCTAAAGCGAGAGTTCGTTTAAGGAAATATATCTTTTCTAAAGTTCTGGAGTTGGATGTCGGGCATATTGAACGAATTGGACCAGTGAGTGCTATTACATCATCGGTTGATGGAGTAGAGTCAATGCAGGTTTATTATAGTCAATATTTACCAGGATTGATTTATTGTTTATTGTCACCTATATATTTGTTTTTTCAAATTAAAGAGGTGTCCTTAGGTATTGCGATTTTATTATTTATAACATCGTTTATTTTATTACCTATTAATAATATATTTAGGGGTCATATAGAAAAATTAAAAACAGAATACTGGGCTTCTTTAGAGGATATGACTGGATATTATCTAGAGAGTATTCAAGGTTTAACAACTTTTAAATTATATGAACAAGATCAGTTAAGACAAGATGTTTTGACTCAAAAAACAACAGCTTTTAATCATAAGATTATGGATGTTATGAAAGTGAATTTTACTTCGTTTTTATTTACTGATGGAATGATTTATGGATCTATTATAGTAGGAGCATTCATGGCTTGTTATGACTTGTATCATGGAAATATGGATTTATCTTCTGCATTAATGGTTTTAATGCTTGGTTATGGTTTCTTTTCGGCTGTGCGTAAACTTATGAATGAAACACATACGGCTTTGGCTGGAGTTGCTGCAGTTGAAAAAGTATCACAAATTTTAGATATTGATACAACAAGACCATATGATCCAAATGCAATAGAAGACAGTGAAAATTATCAAGGAATTAAATTAGAAAATGTCTCTTATGCTTATCAAAATCAACCAACAATTCATAATGTTTCTATGAAAATACCAAAAGGAAAAATTACAGCATTTGTTGGTATGTCTGGATGTGGAAAAAGTACATTAGCTAGCTTATTAATGCGCTTTATAGACAATTCTTCAGGACATATTTATATGGAAGGACATAACTATTTAAGTATGACTCCTGAACAGTTACGTAAGAATATTATTATGGTTCCTCAACAGGTAAGTCTTTTTTCAGGAACAATCAAAGAAAACTTATTAATTGCATATCCACGTGCAACGGATGAAGAGTTGTTAGAAGCATTAGAAAATGTGAGATTAAAAGATTGGGTATTATCGTTACCACATGGATTAGATACCTCTGTAGGAGATGGGGGAGATAAGCTGTCAGGTGGTCAAAGACAAAAAATAGGTATTGCAAGAGCCTTATTATCACAAGCTGAATATATTATTTTAGATGAAGCAACATCAAGTGTAGATATAGAAAGTGAAAAAGAAATATGGGGATGTATTGAAGAATTATCTCTTACAAGAACATTAATTATTATTTCTCATCGTTTATCAAGTATAGAAAATGCTGATTGTATTTATGTCATTTCACAAGGACAAATTCTTGAACAAGGTTGTCATGAAGAACTTATGCAACATCATCAACTATACTATGAACTCACAATGAAACAAAGACAACTAGATGAGGAAGGTGTTCAAGCATGAAAAGACAATTTCAATATTCAATACTAGAAATGACAAAAAGACTACTACAAATTGCAAAACCAGTCAAAAAGTCATTAATTATTTCTACGATTGCAAGTATTACTGGGAATGTTAGCCAAATGGGTCTCATGGGATTTGGTGTTTTAACTATTCTTTCATGTGGAGGATATTTAGAACATAATATGCCTATTGTTTATGGTATTCTCACGGCAGTTTCTGGGATACTTATTGTTGCCTGTCGTTATATTGAAGGGATGATATCACATGTTGGAGCTTATGGTTTATTGGCGTATATGCGTGTGAATCTTTTTGAGAAAATTCGTAGCATAGCTCCAGCGTGTTTGATGGATCAAGAAAAAGGTGATATTTTAAATATTGCTGTGTCGGATATAGAAACGATTGAATATTTCTTTGCCCATACAATAGGGCCTATGTTCACTGTTATTTTATTACCTTGTATAACACTAATATTAGCTTATATTTATAATCCATTATTCTGTTTTGTATTATTACCTATCTATATTATTGTGAGTGTTGTATTTCCTTTATTAGCTATTAAGCTAGGAAGAAATATCGGTATTGATTATAGAGAAAGCTTAGGGAAAATGAAATCAATGGTTTTAGAAAGTGTTTATGGATTAAGAGATATTCAAATCTTTGGATATGGAAAGAGAAGACATGAACAAGTACAAGATCAAAATAAAAAAGTAAATCGTGCAGCTCATGGCCTTGCATTACATAGACAGATTGTTGCATCAGCACCAAATTTCTTTGTTTATCTTGCAAGAATACTTATTATATTTGTTGCATCTTATTTGGTGAGTCAGGGTACTTATAATCCAATTGGAACAATAGTGATTTCATTTGTCGCAACTGCATCATTTTCTTCGACATTTTCATTAACAATGGTTGTTTCTAGTTTGTTAGAAGCTTATGGAGCAGCAGAAAGATTATTTATAATCGAAGATACAAAACCAGAGATTGTAGAAGTTGATCATCCAACAACTTTAGGAGATATACAAACAATTGAATTTAAACATACTGATTTTTCTTACCAAAAAGATCAAAGTAAAATCCTAGATGATATGAATTTGGTCATTCATAAAGGAGAAAAGATAGGAATTGTTGGAGAAAGTGGTATGGGTAAATCTACAATAATGAGATTATTATTAAGATTCTGGAATCCAACTAATGGTCAAATTCTCATTAATGGTATAGATATCAAACAAACATCATTAAAAGAATTACACCAGCGTATTGCTTTATTAGAACAAACAACATTTTTAATGAATGATACTATAGCTTCTAATATAGCATTAGGAAAACCTCATGCTTCAATGGATGAGATAATTGAAGCAGCTAAAAAAGCTGGTATCCACGATTTTATTCAAACATTGCCAGAAGGTTATCAAACTCAAATGGGTATGATGGCCTCTCGTGTATCTGGTGGAGAAAAACAACGTATAGGTATAGCAAGAGCAATGCTTGTTTCACCGGATGTTCTTATCATGGATGAACCTACAAGCAGTTTGGATGCCTTACATGAAAAAGAGTTGCTGAATACTTTAAAAGAAGCATATCAACAACAAACAGTCATGATTATTTCACATCGTATGTCAACACTTGCAAATTGTGATCGTATCATTAAATTAGAAAACGGAAAGGCTATAGAATTATAGTCTTTTTTTGTTTTTATATAAGTATTGGATATAGATATGATTGATATTAGGGATTATATCGTAAAAGTCAAATTTTTATTTAGTGTATAAATATATTTGAAATCATAACAATATTTATACACTTCATGATTTTCTACCAATTATTGGCAAATAGTGTATAATATAACCATACTAGTTATAAAAATCTATACACTATTTCTTGAAAATGCTATATGTGTATAAAAAATCAACCATTTTTATGGTTTGATTTTTTATTTTGAAATCGCTAACATAGTAGGTGGCTAGAGAAATAGAGTAGGTAGGAGGACATATGAAATCAAATAAAGAGATTGTTTATGAGTTTATAAAAAAATATTCATCTGGATATCAAGATGACATTCCAATGATTACCACTCAATATCTATCCGAAAAATTAAATATGCAAAGGAGTAATATTAGTGCATTATTAAATCAATTGGTAAAAGAAGGGTTATTAGAGAAGAGACAAGGAAGACCTGTATATTACCGGTTGAAAAAACTTAAGAGTCGTCATCGTAATTTTGAAGGATTAATTGGGTATCAGGACAGTTTAAGAGAGGCCGTTATGCTAGCTAAGGCTGCTGTACTTTATCCTGATCAAAAGTGTTCTATTTTATTGGTTGGCCCTCGTGGAAGTGGATTGAATTATTTTGCACATGAAGTTTATGAATTTGCTGTAGAATCAAAAAAATTGAAAAAGAATGCACCATTTATTTTATTTGATTGTAAGACATTTGTAGAGAGAACTCATCAAATTAAAGAAGTTTTGTTTCATAAACAAGAAGGGATGCTTAAAAAAGCAAATGAGGGGATTTTGTTTATAAAGAATGTTGATTTATTAACAGGTTATGATCGAACACTTCTTTTTGAAGTCATGAATGGAAATTATCAGACAGTTAAACAAATTATGGATCTTCCAGAAGATTTTAAGACAAATATTATTTGTACTTTGTCTTCTTCAATCTCGGTAGAAACATTGGAAGTTTTTAAAAGTAAAGTGAACTTTTATATTGAATTACCACCTTTGAGTCAACGTAGTTTTGAAGAAAGATGGCAATTTATACAACTCTTTTTAAAAACGGAAGCTAAAAAATTAAATCGTATGATTGAAGTAGATGCAACAATACTTCATTGTTTATTTCTTTATCAAACAAACAAAAATATCAAAGGATTAAAAAAAGACATACAAAGTGCTTGTGCAAATGCATATGTAAGAGAATGCCAAAATCATAATCCAAGTCTACATTTATTATTAACTGATTTTCCTAACTATGTTAGAAAAGGATTGATTTATTATAAAGAATATAAAAATGATATTTGTCAATATGTTCCAGATAATTGCCGTCTTGCTTTTAAAGAAAATGAAATCTTATCAAATACTATAGAATCTCAAACAAAGTCTTTATCAACAACAATTCATCAAAAAAGAAAACATCTTATTAAAGAGAAACTCAATCAAGATGATATAGAACATATTTTATTAACAGATATCTTTGATGATTTTCAACATTATTATCAACAATTGGTTGATAAAGTTCCTAGTCAAGAACTTGATCTTTTTGTTTCACATAAATTAATTCAATGTGTTCAGACATTTATTATAGGTTATCAAAAAGAATTTCATTGTCAATTTGAACATCATTTATTAGTGGCTCTTTGTGTTCATTTCAATAGCTTGATGGTCAATGTTTCAAATACACAACACTTAACACATGTTCAAATAGACTATTTTATAGAAAAATATGACAAAGAATATCAGTATGTTTGTAGATTTGTTGACATTATTGAAAAAGAATTCCATATGACTATTAAACAAGATGAGAAAATATTTATATTATTATTTATGATACCTACAAAACAAAAAGAACAAGTTGTCACTTTACTTGCTATGCATGGAAAAGGAGCGACTTCTATTGTAGATGTTGTTAAACAGATGATTCATACTGATAATATTTATGCTTTTGATTTATCTTTGGATGAAAATATAGAAGAAGCTTATGAAAAATTAAAACAAAAGATTATTCATATTCATCAAGGAAAAGGAATTCTTCTTATTTATGATATGGGTTCTTTGCATACTATGGTAGAATCTATAGCTTGTGAAACAAATATCTCTATTCAATATATACAAGTTCCCATTACAATGATAGCACTATCTTCTAGTCAACAAGCCAAGCTTAATCATAGCTTAGAAGATATTTATCAACATCTTCAATCTGATTATCAAGGCTATAGATATGTTCGTCCACAAAAAGAAAATATGATTCTTATTATATCTAAAAAATCTATAGAAAATGCTTTACAGGTTAGAGAAGATATTTATTCATCATATGATTATGAAGGTTATCATATAGAATGCATTTATGTTTCATCATCATTAGATTTATTTAATCAGATAGATTCATTATCTAAACAATATAAAATCTATGGCATTATTAGTGATGAAACGCTTCAACTAAAGCAATATTCATATATCACATATGATGAAGTTTATAAACATGAAGTCTCATCAATAGAACTGCTTTTCTATAAACCTCAACAAGAACAAGAGGAATTATTGGAAGTTTTAGGATATTTAGAAGGGCAATTAGAGAAAGTAGACATTAGAGAAATGTCTATGATGTTGATAAATTTTGTTAATGAATTAGAGAAAATCATGGAAGTCTCTTTAATTACTGATCAAAAGATTGGTATGCTTGTTCATATAGCATGTCTTGTAGATGGGTTGTTGAAGGGGAAAACACAAAGTGTACATTTTAATGTCATAAATATTATTCAAATGTATGGAGATAAGATTGAAGAGATTAAAAAAGCCTTACAATTAATAGAACAGACTTATGGTGTGACGATGAGTGATAGTGATATAGCAACAATGATATCAATCATATTTCATAAAGAAAGAGGTAAAGAATTATGACAAAAGAAGAAGCATCAATGATAGGTTTTGAAATCGTTGCATTTTCAGGAGATGCGCGTTCTAAACTATTAATGGCAGTGGAAAAAGCAAAACAGGGGTTATTTGACGAGAGTCAAAAGTTAATTGAACAGGCTAATGAATGTTTAGTAGATGCTCATAAATCACAAACTGAATTGCTTCAAGAAGAAGCTAGAGGTGAAGGTAGTGAAGTAGGATTTATTATGGTTCATGCACAAGATCATTTGATGACGACATTACTTTTAAAGGATATTATCAATACATTATTAGATGTATATAGATAGGGGAGAATATTATGGATAAGATTATTAAACCAATAGAGAAAATGCGTCCATTTTTTGATAAAGTGGCACGTAATAAGTATTTAAAATCTATTAAAGATGGATTTATTTCTAGTATGCCAATTATTTTATTTTCAAGTATATTTTTATTAATTGCTTATGTTCCTAATATATTTGGTTTTTATTGGAGTAGCGAAATAGAAGCTATTATCATGAAACCCTATAATTATTCAATGGGAATATTAGCTGTGGCTGTATCAGCGACAACTGCAAGACATTTCACAAGTTCTTTAAATAGAGAATTACCAGCAAATAATCAAATCAATAGTTTATCAACTATGGTTTGTGCAATTATTGGATTCTTGATTTTAAGTGCTGATAGTATTGAAGGAGGATTTGCAAGTGGTTATATGGGATCAAAAGGTCTATTAACTGCTTTTATGACAGCTTTTGTTGTAGGATGGGTTTATAAGTTTTGTGTGAAACGTCATATTACCATTAGAATGCCTGAACAAGTTCCACCAAACTTATCACAAACATTTAAAGATGTGATTCCTTTTGGAGGATCAATTGTTATTATTTGGTTGTTTGATTTAATATTTAGAAATTTAACTGGTATTTCATTTGCACAAGGTGTGATTGAAGCATTCCAACCATTTTTTAATGCTGCTGATGGGTATGTGGGGTTAGCTATTATTTATGGAGCAATGTCATTGTTCTGGTTTATTGGTGTACATGGACCATCTATTGTAGAACCAGCGATTTCAGCAGCCTTGGTATTAAATATGTCAACAAACTTAGCTGCTGTTCAAGCAGGACAACATGCTGATAAAGTATTAACTTTAGGAGCTCAATATTTCGTTGTATGTTTAGGTGGAACTGGTGCGACTTTAGTGATTACTTTAATGTTTGCATTTATGTCTAAATCTAAACAATTAAAAGCTATTGGTCGTGCAAGTTCTGTACCTGTTTTATTTGGGGTTAATGAACCTATATTATTTGGGGCGCCGTTAATTTTAAATCCTATTTTCTTTATTCCATTTATATTTGCTCCAATAGCAAATATTTGGATGTTTAAAATCTTTGTTGATTTCTTAAATATGGATGGATTTATCTATACATTACCTTGGACAACACCAGGTCCAATTGGAATTATACTTGGTTGCGGTTTGAAATTATTACCAGTTATCTTCTTAGCGGCTGTGTTAGTTCTAGATTTCATTATTTATTATCCATTCTTTAAAGTTTATGATCGTGAAAAATGTGAAGAAGAAAAAAGAAATGAAATTACTGTAGAATCAAAAGAAAATGTAGAAGTTGATGGAGCAGTACTTGATTCTAAAAAAGTCCTTGTATTATGTGCAGGTGGTGGAACAAGTGGTTTACTTGCAAATGCTTTATCTAAAGGTGCTAAAGCTAAAGATATCCCATTAGTCACAGCCGCAGGGTCATATGGGGCACATATGGATATTATGAAAGATTATGATTTGGTTGTCTTAGCACCACAAGTGGCTTCTTATTATGAAGATTTAAAGAAAGATACAGATAGATTAGGTATTAAATCTGTAGCTTGTGAAGGAAAACAATATATTAATTTGACAAGAGATCCAGAGGGTGCATTAGAATTTGTATTTCAAGTCATGGAGGGTTAGTTATGAAGTTTAGTGAGGATTTTATTTTTGGAGGCGCAACAGCTGCTTATCAATGTGAGGGAAGTACAAGAAGTTATGGTAAAGGAAAAGTAGCTTGGGATGATTTTTTAGAAAAACAAGGAAGATTTTTAGGTGATCCTGCGAGTGATTTTTATCATCAATATCCAGTTGATATGAAATTATGTCATGACTTTGGTGTCAATGGTATCCGTATCTCTATAGCATGGTCACGTATTTTCCCTGAAGGAACAGGCAAGATCAATCAAGAAGGTGTGGATTTTTATCATAGAGTTTTTAAGGAATGTAAAAAACAAGGTGTAGAACCATTTGTAACATTGCATCATTTTGATACCCCTGATACATTGCATAAGGCAGGTGATTTCTTAAATAGAGATATTATTCAACAATTTGAAGATTATGCAAAATTCTGTTTTGAAGAATATAAAGATGAAGTTCAATATTGGTTTACTTTTAATGAAGTATGGCCTATTGCTGTGAATCAATATATTGTTGGATGCTTCCCGCCAGCTATACGCTATGATATAGAAAAAGCAGTGTATTCTATGCATAATATGATGGTGGCTCATGCAAAGGCAGTATTAGCTTATAAACAAGCGGGATATAATGGTAAAATTGGAATTATTCATTCATTAGAAACAAAATATCCTTATAGTGATACACCAGAAGATCGTCAAGCTGCAAAAAATGAAGATATACTTGCAAATCAATTGGTATTAGATGCAACCTTCTTAGGAGAATATACTCAAGAAACATTGGATACAATTCAACGTTTAGTGGCTATTAATCAAGGAACATTTGATTATGAACAAAGTGATATAGAAACAATGAAACAAGCAGCACAACTTAATGATTATTTAGGTATTAACTATTATCAAAGTCACTTTATACAAGCTTATAATGGTGAAAATGATATATATCATAATGGTACAGGAGATAAAGGAACATCACGTTTTAGATTAAAAGGTGTTGGAGAAAGAATGTTTAAAGAAGGTATTGAACGTACTGATTGGGATTGGTTAATTTATCCTGAAGGATTATATGATATGATGAAACGTATCGTTGCACAATATCCAAATTATAAAGCTATTTATATTACAGAAAATGGTATGGGATATAAAGATGATTTTGTAGATGGTCTTATAGATGATCAACCAAGAATAGACTATATCAAGAAACATTTACAATGGATTTTAAAAGCCATTGAAGAAGGAGTATATGTAAAAGGATATTTTGTATGGTCATTGATGGATGTGTTCTCTTGGTCTAATGGATATAATAAAAGATATGGTTTGTTCTATGTAGACTTTCAAACTCAAAAAAGATATCCTAAAGCATCAGCATATTGGTATAAAAAAGTATCCCAAACAAAGGAGATATAATGAAATATAGTTATAAAGGTGTTATATTTGATTTTAATGGAACTTTGTTCTTTGATAATGATAAGCATGTACGAGCATGGGGGACTATTTCAAGATTAATAAGAGGATATGATATTAGTGAAGAAGAATTGCATAATCAGTTTAACGGAACTCCCAATATACAAAATATTCTATATATGACAAATCATCAGGCAACCCCAGAGGAATTAACTAAGTACTCCCAATTAAAAGAAGAATACTATAGGCAATATTGTAAAGAAGATGTTGAAAACTTTCATTTGGTAGATGGAACAAAGGAATATTTTGATAGTCTAAAACAAAATCATATTCCTTTTACCATAGCAAGTGCATCTATTAAAGAAAATATAGATTTTTTTAGAGAATCATTTGATTTGGATCGTTGGATTCATCCTCATCATATTGTTTATGATGATGGAACATATACAAACAAAGTACAGATGTTTAAAGATGCAGCAAAAAGAATTCATGTAGATATAAAAGATGTTCTTGTTTACGAAGACTCATTTTCAGGTATTAAAAATGCTTATGAAGCAGGTGTAAAATCAATTATTGTTGTTTGTCCAAAAGAAAAGTCTCAAGATTATAGACATCTGCCTGGAGTCATAGGAACTATTGAAACATTTGATGAAGTCTTAGAATAATAGGTTTATTTGAAAAAACTCCCTAGAGGAGTTTTTTTATGTTTACTATGAGAAGATGTGTGTAAATATTGCATTATAAAGAAGAGTTTTGTAAAATGGTTGTATAAAAATATAGAAAGGGGTTTTCCTATGTATTGTCATAATTGTGGTAAAGAGATTAATGATGATGTTAAGTTTTGTCCATACTGTGGTGTTCAAGTTAAAGGTGAACAAGTCTATTCTCAACAAGGACAAAGTCATCAAAAAGATGAAAAGAGTTTAGGTTTTGGTGCTTTATCTTTCTTTATTCCTATTGTAGGATTAGTATTTTATGTATTATGGAAAGATGAATTGCCTTTAAGAGCAAAATCTTGTTTAAAGGGATTAATCGCTGGTGTTGTCTTATATGTTGTTCTTGTATGTTGTGTTTTCTCATCTTTTTTTGCTTTAGTAAGTAATGATTCAGGTTTTGATGAGCCAGTTTATTATGATGGGGAGTTTTATGGGGATTTCCCATTTAATTAATGTATTGATAGAGAGATTGTTACATATTGGGGAGGTTCCTATATGTAATGGTATAGCTTCTAGAGCACCACATATTTTTGGGTTTTGTTTTCCTTTATGTTATAGGTGTAGTTTTGTGATGGTTGGATTCGTACTTGGGTATGTATTGATGTATAAAGGAAAAGTGAAGATATCGTGGATTGTGAGTGTTTTGTTGTTATTGCCAATGATTGTAGATGGAAGTTTACAGACTTTTATGGGTATAATGAGTCACAATATCAATCGTATTGTTACGGGGTTTTTGTTTGGATTAGGGCTGTCTTCTTTAGTATATAAAGCACATGTCAAAATAGATAATCTATGAATTTATTATCATGATAAAAAAGTCTATGAGTTTTAAAAATATTAGTGTATAATGTCACTTGGAGGTCAAGCTATGTATAAATTATTAGAACCTTATGCAAAGATGGTTGAATTTCTAGGTGAAGCGTTGGGAGATAATGTGGAAATTGCTTTACATGATTTAACATCTCAGGAACAAGAAATTGTTGCTATAGCGAATGGAAATATCTCAGGTAGAGATGTAGGAGCTAAATTATCAAATTTATCTATCCATTACTTAGAAACAAAACAATATAAAAATCATGACTATGTCATGAATTATAAAACAACAGGACCCGATGGTAAACTTCTTCGTTCAGCAACGTATTTTATTAAAGAAGACTCTCGAGAATTACCTATAGGTATGTTATGTGTGAATGTTAATATTTCTGATTATGAATATTTAGAAACAACTTTAAAAAAGATTCTTGGCATTAAAGAATCTAAAGATGTAGAGTTTCAATTAGATAATCCTATAGAAATCTTATCTTCTCCATTAGATGAAATGATTGATCTTTATATTAAAGAGTGCTTAGAACAAATGGGATTCCCAAGTTACTTTTTAGTAGAAAGATTAAATGTAGAAGAAAAGATTAAAGTTGTTAAGTATTTACAAGAAAAAGGAATATTTAAAGTCAAAGGTGCTATTGTGTTGGTAGCTGAAAAATTGGCAGTCAGTGAACCAACAATATATAGATATTTAAAGAAAATGTAGGAAGGTAGTATATGAAAGATATAGTTTTTGTAAGTGGGCATAAAAATCCTGATAGTGATTCTATTTGTAGTGCAATAGCATATGCAAATTTATTATTCACTATGGGACGCTATAATGCAGTGCCAGTAAGATTAGGAAATGTTAATAAAGAAACAGAATATATTTTAAAAAGATTTCATGTGGAAACACCTGTTTTATTAAAAACAGTAAAACAAAAAGTTGAAGACTTAGAATATGATAAAGTGACTGTGTTTTCTAAAGAATTAACTTTAAAAACAGCATGGTCTTTAATGAAACAACAAAGTTTAAAAAGTGCACCAGTATCTGATGATCATAGTCAGTTATTAGGTTTACTTTCAACATCTAATATTATCGAAGGGTATATGGATGAATGGGATAGCCAAATTTTAAAGAATGCCAATACACCTATTGAAAATGTTATCGATACATTAGATGCAAGTATTTTATATTTAGATAAAGCATTAAAAACAATTCAAGGTGAAGTACATATTGCTGCAATGACTGGAGAAGAAGCCGCAAGACGTATAAATGAAAAAGATGTTGTTATTGTAGGTGGAGATAGAGATGAGGCTGTTATTCATTTAATTGAAGAAAAAGTTTCATTAATTATTTTAACAGGATCACTTACAATTAGTGATGAATTATTAAGTCAATGTAAAGAAGCAGGTATTAGTGTTATTTCTACGCCTTTTAATTCATTTAAAACTTCACAACAAATTATTCAATCTATTCCAGTAGAATATGTTATGCAAAAAGGTGGTTTAACAACTTTCTCTACTGATGATACTGTAGATTATGTCAAAGAAGTGATGAGTGAAACACGTTATAGAAGCTATCCAGTATTAGACTTTATGGGTAGAGTTGTTGGATCTATTTCTCGTTTCCAAGTATTGAATGGAATGAGAAAGAAAGTTATTCAAGTGGATCATAATGAAAGAAGTCAAGCTATTGATGGAATTGAAGAAGCTGAAATTCTAGAAATCGTAGATCATCATAGAGTTGCAGATATTCAAACTGTAGGACCAGTTTTATTTAGAGCTGAACCTGTAGGTTGTACAGCAACGATTGTCGCAAAATGTTATAAAGAAAATGGTGTTGAGATTCCTCAAGATATGGCTGGATTAATGTTAGGAGCTATCATTAGTGATACATTATTATTTAAATCTCCTACATGCACACCAACTGATACAAAGATTGCTAGAGAATTAGCTGCAATTGCCGGTGTGGATATTAAAGAATTTGGTATGGAAATGTTTAAAGCAGGAACTTCATTAGTTGGTAAGACTGTTGAAGAAATCTTTAATCAAGACTATAAGAAATTCACATTTGGTGATTTAAGTGTAGGTGTGGCTCAAGTCAATACAATGGATATTGAAGGATTTGCGCCTTATAAACAAGAAATGTTGGATTATATGAATAATGTTGCTAGAGAAAATCATATGGAATTTACAATGTTATTATTGACTGATGTTATTAATGCAACAAGTGAAGTTTTGGTTGCAGGAAATAGACCTGATTATGTTGAAACAGCATTTGGTGTTCAATTAGTGGATCACCAAGCAAGCTTACCTGGAGTTATTTCTAGAAAGAAACAAGTTGTTCCAGTGATTACAGAAGCTCTTACAAAATAGTATAAAGGAAGCGAAAGGCTTCCTTTTTGCATAAGGGGGAAGTATTGTGAAAGAGTTGGCTCATAGAGGATATAGTGCATTATATCCAGAAAATACAATGGAAGCTTTTATACAGGCTTATTATAAGGGGTTTGATGGTGTAGAAACAGATGTGCATATGACAAGAGATGGTCATTTGGTATTAATACATGATGAGAAAATTAATCGTACGAGTGATGGTAAGGGTTATGTGAAAGATATGACTTTAAGTGAGTTAAGACAGTATAATTTCTGTTATGAAAAGAGTGGACGATATCCTATACCGACATTAAAGGAATTACTAGAATTTATTCAAGATAAAGATTTTTTAGTGAATATTGAATTAAAGACAGATGTTATTCATTATGAAGGCATTGAAGAGAAGGTTTATCAAATGGTAAAAGATTATGGGGTAGAGAATCAAATTTATTATTCTTCTTTCTATTTGCCTTCAGTATTAAAAATAAAGCAGTTAGATCCAGAAGCTTATGTAGGATATTTAATGGAAAAAAATTATAAGAAAAAGACATTAGAATTATATACGAATCATATTCAAGCTTATCATCCTAGATATAATTATTTAAATGAGAAAAGAATAAAAGAATTAAAAGAGAATGGTATTTGTATTGGAACATGGACTGTTCCAAGTAGAAAAGAATATGAAAGATTAAAAGAGTTAGGAGTGGATATAATAATATCAAATGAATATTTAAAGAGAGGTTAAATGATGAAAAATACAGGTGTTGTAAGAAGAATAGATGAATTAGGACGTATTGTTATTCCTAAAGAAATGAGAAAACAATTAATGATGAAAGAAGGAGAGAGTCTTTCTTTCTTTGTAGAAGATGATGCTATTGTTTTAAAGAAGTTTTCTTCATTAAAACAGCTTAGTCCTATTATTCAAGTTTTATTAGAAGGTTTGTTTCGTAAGTATCATAATACGTTTTTATTATGTGATTTAGAAAGAGTATTGGTATGCTCTAGTGATGGTTTGTCTTTTCAAAGAAAACCAATACTAAAAGATTTGGCTTTTTATTTAAAAGAATCTAAAGAATGTATAGAAATAATGGAAGAATGGCAAGGAAAACAAAAAGTGACTTTATATCCTTTGTTTTATGAACAAAGATGTGTAGGAAGTCTGATTATGTTGACAAAACAGACACCGTATTATATGATTGATAAAAGTTTAATAGAGTTTATAAAAGAAGTGATTGAACAGGAGATGATTTCATGCGTTTAGATAAATTTTTAAAAGTCTCAAGAATTATTAAAAGAAGAACTCTTTCTAAGGAATTAAGTGAGTCTTCAAGGGTCAAAGTGAATGGAAAAATTGCAAAGCCTTCTACTCAATTAAAGATTGGTGATTTGATTGAGATAGAATTTGGAAAGAGTATTTTGGTAGTACGTGTGAAAGAATTAAAGGAACATGTATTAAAGAATGATAGTGGTATGTTATATGATATCGTAGAAGAAAAGAGAAAAGAAGTGAGTGAACAAGTCTAAACTTGTTCATTTTTTCATATATGTAGATAGGAGGTATAAATATGGATAATAGAATACAGTTTGAAACACCTTATCATCATATATGTTTAAAAGATCGTAAGACATTGGAATTGACTGGAGTGAAGAGAATAGAGAGCTTTGATTGTTATGAGTTTTTAATTGAAACATCTTTAGGTTATTTGCATATTACGGGTAATGAGTTAACCTTGGTGAGATTAGATCAAGATCAAAATGAAGTGAGTATTAAAGGGAATATTGATGGTATGAGTTATGTGTCTGATAAGAAGAAATCACATTCTAAAGAAAAAGTCTTTAATAAATTATTGAAATAATGGACTTATTTGTACAGCTTCAATGTCTCGTTTATTCTTTTTTCTTTGGATTTATCATGTGTGGTTTGTATCATGTTGTTAATAGGTTTTTGTATGGATTATGGAAAGTATTGCGATATGTTGTACAGGTATTGATAGGATTTGCATTTGGCTTTTTATATCATTATGGTTTGGTAAGATTAAATGAAGGGATATTGAGGGGTTACTTTTTTATATTGATGTTTATGGGGTATATGTTTTATCAAAGATATTATGCTTATTACTTTTTATATATGATTGAAAAATGGGTAAAAATGTTTAAAAGAATTATTCGCCCTTTTATCTTCTTTTTTTCATTTATTAATGGTATAATGAAAAAAAGCATGAAAAGGGTGAGGAAAAGATGGCGAAAAAAAGAACGATAAAACGTAAATATAGGAAATTGTTAGGATTGGTTTATCTAGGAATATCAGCTATTTTCATTTATACTTTGTGCATAAATGCTTTTCGTGTCATAGATCAACAAAAGGAATTAACTCGTCTAGAAGAGAGAAAGACAGAATTAGAAAAAGAAAAGAAAGCTTTATCTCAAGAGGTTGAATTATTAAATGATGATGATTATGTTGCACGCTATGCAAGAGATAATTATGTCTTCTCTAAAGACGGAGAAGAGGTTGTCAGATTACCAGAATCTAAGAAATAAGCTTTCTAAGCTTATTTTTTTGTATAGGAGGGAAATATATGCTTGCATCTTTTGATTTTTATATGAAAAAGTTGAACCGTTATAGGGAAATCACAGTTTATTTACCTGATGATTATTATCAGACTTCTAAACGTTATCCAGTGTTATATATACAAGATGGTCAGAATGCTTATTTTGATAATTTGTCGTATGCTGGAGTGAGTTGGGGGTTTTTGGATTATGCAAGGGTTATGGAGTTAGATCTTATCATGGTTGCTATACCATGTAATGAGGAAGGCTTTAAAAGAATGGATGAATATGGGCCTTGGGTTATTAATGATGAATTATCTTTTAAAGAAACGCATCAAGAAGGTTTGCGTATTGGTGGAGAAGGAAAAGATTATATAGATATGATTATTCATGAATTGAAGCCTTATATTGATCAACGCTTTAGAACAATTCTTGATGATACAGGTTTAGTAGGAAGCTCTATGGGTGGTGTGATTTGTGCATATGCAGCTTTGAATTATCCACATGTTTTTAAAAGATGTGCGGCATTGTCAACTGCATTTTGGTTTTATATAGATGAGTTTAAAGAGATTATAGAGAGTCATGAATATAGTGATGATTTTCGTTTCTATTTTGATTTAGGGGAGTTTGAAGGTTGTGGAGACAGTTTGATGGATGAATGGTATATTGAAAGTAATGACATGATTTATCAAATGTTGAAGCATAAAGTTAAAAATTTAGAGTATAGGTATTTTGAAGGGGCTTTACATAATGAGGCTCAGTGGAGAGAAAGAGTCCCTATATTTATGGAGTTTTTATATAGAAAATAATGGAGAGGCGGTAAAAGAATGTATCAGTTAATATTATCTGATTTAGATGAGACTTTATTGGTTAATCATCATGTTCCTGAGTATAATCAAAAAGCCATAGAGAAATTGAAAGAAAAGAATGTGAAATTTGTTCCTGCAACTGGAAGAGCATATAATATGATTCCTGAGATATTAAAAGAAATTGGAACATATGAAGAAGCTGGGCAATATTCTATTTGTTATAATGGGGGATTGATTGTAGAAAATAAAAATAATCATATTTTAAGGTTTGAAGGTTTATCGTTTGAAGAAACAAAAGCTATCTTTGATGCTGGGAAAGATTTAGATGTTTGTGTGATGATTTTTACTTTAGATTGTTGTTATATATTTCATGCAGATCCTGATGAAGTAGCTAGAAAAACAGCTCAAAAAGCGCCTTTTCAGGTTGTAGAAGAATATGATATGGAGTTTATAAGAGGTCAGAAGATTGCTAAAATTATCTATGAAAAAAGAGATATGGATTATTTGTTGGCAATTGGTGATCAGCTTAAGGATATGGCAGAAGGTCGTTTTGCTTTAAGTTATTCTTCTTATCGTTATTTAGAATTTAATCCTATTGGTGTAAGTAAGGGCGCAGCTTTAAATTGGTTAGCTGAATACTTAAATATTAATATTTCTAAAACAATAGCTATTGGAGATAACTATAATGATATTTCCATGATTGAAGCAGCTGGGCTAGGTGTATGTGTAGCTGGTGGAGATGAGTTTGTAAAAGGAATTGCTGATTATGTTACAGAAGTGGATTATGATCAGGGTGCAGTGAAAGAAGTTATTGATAAATTTGTATTAGAGGAGAAATAGTATGTATAAGTTAATCGCAAGTGACATGGATGAAACATTATTGAATGATCATCATGAAATATGTCAAAGAAATATAGATTTGATTTTAAAGGCTAAGGAAAAAGGTGTGAAATTTGTACCTGCAACAGGTAGAGGTTTTATGTCGATACAAAATGATTTAAAAACTTTGGGTTTATATGATGAAGCAGATGAGTACGTGATTTCTTTTAATGGGGGAGCATTAACTGAGAATAAGAACAATAGACTTATGTTTTTTGAAGGTTTGTCTTTTGATAAAGTGAAAGAGATTTTTGAGTTTGGTTTAACAAAGGATGTTTGTCAACATATTTATACAAAGGATAAAGTTTATGTGTATAACTTATCTGAGTCTGAAGCTGAGCGTATTGAAAAGCAAAAGGTTGATTGTATTATTATGGTAGAAAATACAATGGATTTTTTAAGAGATGAACCTATATCTAAGATTTTGTATCAAAATACGGATGTCCCTTATTTAATGAGTTTAGAGCCTGAAATGGAACATATATGGAAGGGTGAATGTGCAGTTAGTTACTCATCTAATCGATATATGGAATTTAATAAGATAGGTGTAGATAAAGGGCAAGGGTTAAAGCATTTGGCTGATTTATTGGGTATTGATATAAGTGAAACGATTGCTGTGGGGGATAATTATAATGATATGAGCATGTTGAAAGTTGCGGGGTTATCTGTAGCGGTCGGTAATGCTGTTGAAGATGTGAAAGAGATGTGTGATGTTGTCACTCACTTGGATAATAATGAGGGAGCTATTGCTGAAATTATTGAAAGGTATATATTGTAGTATGGACTTTAAAACAATTATAAATCATGAAAAAGAGATGCCTTATTATAAGGAATTAGAGGCATTTGTTAATAAGGAATATCAAACAAAAACGATTTATCCACCAAGGAATAGAGTTTTTCATTGTTTTAATTTTAAGGATTATGAGGATATTAAGGTTGTTATTATTGGTCAAGATCCTTATCATGGAGAACATCAGGCAAATGGATTGGCTTTTAGTGTGGAAAGAGGTATTGCGGTTCCTCCAAGTCTTGTGAATATTTATAAAGAAGCTCATGATGATGTTGGTATTGATATACCTGCACATGGTGATTTAACGGCTTGGGCTAAACAGGGGGTATTGTTATTGAATACTGTATTGACTGTTGAGGCACATCGCGCTAATTCTCATAAGGATAAAGGATGGGAAACTTTTACAAATCATATTATTGAAGTATTAAATCAAAGGGACAAACCGCTTGTGTTCATATTATGGGGTAGACAAGCTATTGATAAAGAAAAGATGATTGATACATCTAAACATTGTGTGATTAAAAGTGTGCATCCATCTCCTTTATCAGCTTATAGAGGTTTCTTTGGATCAAGACCATTTTCGCGTGCAAATCAATTTTTGGTAAGTCATGGGATGGAACCAATAGATTGGAGGATATAATTATGTTTAATGATGTCAGTGAAGCAATTGAATATATTGAATCAAAACGTAGTCATAGAAGTGTAGATGATTTTCGTGAAACTTTAAATCATTGTCATATCTTAATGAAACAAAAGAATATGATACATATTGCAGGTACGAATGGGAAAGGTTCTACAGTGAATTATTTACGTAGTATATTAAATGCTCATGGGTATAAAGTTGGTACATTTACATCACCTTATTTAATCTGTCATAATGATCGTATTCGTATAGATGATGAACCTATTAGTGATGAAGATTTATTAATGTATATTAATAAATATTATGATGTTATAGAAAAAGATAATCTTTCTATGTTTGAAATAGATGTTTTAATTATGTTGGCTTATTTTCAAGATAAGGATTTAGATTATCGTATTATTGAAACGGGTATTGGGGGATTGAATGATAAAACTAATGTCATTGATCCTATTGTGAGTGCCATTACAAATATTGGAATGGATCATCAAAGACAACTAGGTGATAGTATTTATGATATTATTAATGAAAAAATGGGGATTATTAAACCTGGTCAGAAGTTTATTACTTCTGAAACAAAAGGAACAATTCTTGCACGTTTACAAGAGCAATGTGATGTTCAAGAAGCAACAATGTATGTTGTACCAGAATATCAAGTTACAAAGTACCCTTTTAGATTTCATTATCGTGATATGGAATTTACTCTAGAAAACCAAGGCATCTATCAAGTTACAAATGCTCGTTTGGCTTTAACGATTGCTTCTAAGTTAATTACATTGAATCCAGCATTTACTATTCCTGCCATTGAAAATATTTCATGGAAAGGGCGCTATGAGACATTAACTTATAAAGATATCAAGGTGGCGATTGATGGAGCTCATAATATACCTGGGATTAGTGCTTTAATACAAACATTGAAAGTAAAAGATATAGATCATATAGGAATTATTTTTTCTTGTTTAGATGATAAAGATATTAATCCAATGTTAGATATGATGTTGGATCAAGGATATACTGTTTATTTAACGACTTTTAATGATGAGCGTGCAATTGACTTATCTACGATGAAACCACGTCCTGGATTAGTTATTATAGATAATTTTGAAGAAGCATTAAAAACTGCTTATATTAAAAAGAATCGTATAGTTATTACTGGATCATTGCATTTTATATCTAAAGTGAGAAAATATTTAATTGATCAAAATCAAAAATAATATAAAAAGTATAAAGAAAGCAGACAGAGATATTTTGTAAGTGAAGCTTGTTTTGCTTTCTTTTATATTAAGGAAAGAGAGGAAGAAAATGAAGGTTTATCTTGCAGGTGCATTATTTAATGAGGCTGAAGTGGCACAAAGAAAATGGGAAGGGAAAAGAATGCGTGAGCGTTTTACACAGTTGGATATATTTAATCCTATTGATCAACCGTTTAATGAAAATAAAGCTTCTTTACCAACACCAGAGGAAATATTTGATGCGGATACGAAAGCAGTACGTGAGTGTGATATTTTTATTGCAGATTTAACTAACGAAGATGCAGGTGTTATGGTTGAATTAGGGATTGCTATTGAAACAAAGACTCCTATTATCATTGGTATTAATAGTGATATAAGATTAGCGAGTGCAAATCAGTATGAGATTCCTACATATGGAATGAATCATTATGTACTAGGCGGAGTGCTCAAACATGGGCATTTTGTACGTTCGTTTGAAGAAGCTATGGATGTTTTGGAAGATATTTTAGCGAGTAAGAATATATAGAGGTATTGATTATGTGGTTTTATAAAGATGATAAGACAAAACCTGTATTAACAAGTGAGGAACAAGTAGAATCAGAATGGGACACTCATGAAAAGCTTCAATTGCCTAAAACAGCTGTATTATTATATATGAAAGGACTCGATTATATTTTAGAAAAGTATGATGTTGAGCTTATAACAGATCATTTTCCAAGGTTCTTAAATGCATGTCCAATTTACAAAATCATTGGTGAAAATAATATATGTTTTTTAGATGGTGGTCGTGGTGCGCCAATGGCAGCAGATACCATTGAAGTGTTGCATGTACTAGGAGTTGAAAATATTATCTCGGTTGGACTGATAGGCGGATTTGTTGAGGATATATATAGGAGATATCGTTATACCAAATAGAGCATATGTTGAGGAAGGGACTTCTTTACACTATTATGAAACTATTGAATATAGCGAGCCTTCTGCTCAACTCTTTGATAAACTAAAGAGTTCTATTTCAAATTATAGAATAGCTCCTATCGTTTCTACTGATGCTGCTTTTAGACAAACTTTTTATAAAGAAGAAATATGGAGAAAAAAGGGATGTGTTGGGGTGGATATGGAAACTTCAGCTTTGTTGAGTATAGGTCGATATTTGAATTTAAATGTGGTTTCAATTTTGATGGTTTCTGATAAACATCCAATACATGAAAATGAAATCTGGGAATGGAAAATGACAGGAGATTTAAGAAAACAAATGTTATATCAAGTCATTGATTTTGCATTATCTTTATAGGTTTAATGTTCAATAAGGAATCGTGTGATTTATTGTTATGAATTGATATGTAAAGAATTGGTGATAAAGGGTTGTAGCACAATGTTTATGCGCTACAACCTTTTTATCTATTTTGTATTGAAAAGAATAGGTTCATCAAATTCTGCCCAATCAAAATAAACAAATTGAAAGAGATAGAATTTTTGATTTTTTGGATCTCGAACAATAAAATGATCTCTTCCTACTGACTCAATAATACCTTTATATGCACGGTCTCTCCAGTCGTTACTTCCTGTATAAGTGAAATAAAATGTGCCTAATTTACCAATATTGAGCCTAAGTATATTTTCTAGATAAGTTTGTTCAGAGATAGGAATAGGTAAAGGCTGAGTTGTGTTGTTACTTTCTAAAATGGGATTTTTATCCATAATTCCTCCTATAAGTCACAATTTAATTTTGCCGGTGGCGCATAAAAACAGTGATTTTTATAACGTCCTGTGAATTCGCCGTAGAACTGTTCAGGACAACTTGTGTTTTTACCGGGATTTTTGAACCAAAGTGCATTTGTCGCTGGTTCGATACGATATCCATCAATGTTTCTTAAAGCGAGTTCTTTTTCTTTTTCATTGACGGGTTCATTGAAGAGAGGCTGATTGACTCCAGCAAAAGCATTTTTCTGATAGACGACTTCTCTGATGTTACGTGTATCTTTAAAAACATCACAATTGGCAACAACGCGGTTAACCACAACGTTTCCAACCATTAACATACCAGGTTCTCCTTCACCTAGTGCTTCGGCTTTCATGATACGTGCAAGAAGCTCTACATCATTGTCATTATAATTAATTCTTGGGGACAAATTCATCACCTCGATGTAATATATGCATGTTTGGTAGAAAAATGACAAGTTATGTTAAAATTTAATAAAAATATAAAAAATTGAATAATTATTATTTTATTTCGTACAATTTATGGTAAAATAATATTATAGGTAAGCACTTTCAAGGTGTTATTGAGGAGGAAGATTATATGGGAAAAGAAATTGTTGCAATGATCTTAGCAGGAGGTCGTGGAACACGTTTGGAAGCTTTAACAGCTAAAGTAGCAAAACCTGCAGTTCACTTTGGTGGTAAATATAGAATTATCGACTTTCCACTAAGTAATTGTGCAAATTCTGGTATTGATATTGTAGGAGTATTAACACAATATGAATCTGTATTGTTAGGGACTTATGTAGGAGCAGGGTCTAAATGGGGACTAGATGGTAATAGTTCTCTTGCAGCTATTTTACCTGCTCGTGAAAGAGGAGAAGTAGGAGCAACTTGGTATGCTGGAACTGCTGATGCCATTTATCAAAATATTAGCTTTTTAGATCAATACAATCCAGAATATGTTTTGATTCTATCTGGGGATCATATCTATAAAATGGATTATTCTGAAATGCTAGCTGCACATAAAGCAAAAGGTGCTGATGCAACTATTGCTGTATTAAATGTAACATTAGAAGAAGCAAGTCGTTTTGGTATCATGAATGCATATGATGATGGTACAATTTATGAGTTTGAGGAAAAACCTGCTCAGCCTAAATCTACATTGGCATCAATGGGGATTTATATCTTTACGTATGCAGAACTTAGAAAATACTTAATAGATGATGCAAAAGATGAAAATAGTAAACATGATTTTGGTATGAATATTATCCCAAAAATGTTAAATGACAACAAAAAATTGTATGCTTATGAGTTTGATGGATATTGGAAAGATGTTGGAACTGTTGAAAGTTTATGGCAAGCTAATATGGACTTGTTAGATGATAAAGAACTTGATCTTTACAATATTAAAAAAGATTGGAAAATTTATACAGAAGATACTTTAAGTAAACCTCAAATTATTGGTGAAAAAGCAACAGTTAAAAATTCACTTGTGACACAAGGATGTATTGTTAATGGTGATGTAGAAGGATCAGTGTTGTTTAATAATGTTAATATTGGTGAAGGTGCTAAAGTTATTGATTCTGTCTTAATGCCTGGTGTATTAGTTGAAGAAGGTGCAGAAGTCTATAAGGCTATTGTAGATGAAGGTGTTGTCATTAAAGCAAATAAAGTTGTAAATAAGGAAGCTAAAAAGGTAGAACTTGTTAGCGATAATTCTAGATAGGGGGAAATAATCATGGCAAAAGTTGTTGGATTAGTGAATTTACACTCAGATGTATCTTATAAAGGATTAACTGAAAGAAGACCGGTAGCATCTGTAAGCTTTTTAGGTCGTTATGGAATTATTGATTTTGTATTATCAAATATGTCAAATTCTAATGTGGATACAGTAGGGGTTTTGATTAAAGAAAAACCTAGATCATTGTTTAAACATTTAGGAACTGGCAATTCATGGAATTTTAACTCTAAGTCAGGTGGGGTTTCTCTTCTTTATAATGAAAAATATGCAAATAATCCTAAATATAATCATGATATTAATAATCTTGTTGAAAATATAGCATTTATTAAAAAGGCAAAAGCTGACTATGTAGTGATTGCTCCTGCACATATTATTACAACAATGAATTATGCTGAAGTTGTTGATGCTCATGCAAAATCTGGTGCTGAGATAACTATGGTTTATCAAAAAATTAATAATGCAGATACAACATATGTTGGTTCTGATTACCTTAAATTAAAAGATGGACAAGTTATGGAAATCAAAACAAATAAAGGTAATAAAAAAGAAAGAAATATTTCATTAGAAACATATGTTATTAATGGTGATGTTTTATTGAAATTACTAGATTATGCAAGCAATATTAGTTCATTCTTTGATTTGAGAGATACTCTTTCTTATTTATGTGATGAAAGAAAGATTATGTCATATGAATACAAAGGATTTGCAAGATGTATTGATTCATATGAAGCTTATTATAAAGTAAGTTTAGAATTCCTAGATATGGATATTTCTACACAAGTATTCAAGAGTACATGGCCAATCTTTACAAATACAAACGATACACCTCCATCTAAATATTTAAAAAATGCAAAAGTGAAAAAATCATTTGTTGCTAATGGAGTTATCGTAGATGGTGAAGTAGAAGGAAGTATTTTATCACGTAATGTTGTGATTGAAAAAGATGCAGTTGTTAAAAATTGTATTATCTTGAATGGTTCACATGTATGTAAAGGTGCTTATCTAGAAAATGTAATCATTGATAAAGATGCACGCATTGAAAAGAAAAAAGAATTGGTTGGTACTGGTGAACCATTGTATGTTAAAGAAGGAGATGTTGTTTAATGAGAATTGTTTTTGCTACAAGTGAAGCCAATCCTTATATAAAATCTGGTGGTCTTGCTGATGTTTTAGGATCTTTACCTAAAGCATTAGCACAAAAAGGTCATGAATGTATTGTTGTTTTACCTAAATATCAAGATATGAAGTTTGCTGATACTTTAGAATATGTAACTAATTATGATATTTGGGTAGGTTGGAGAAAAGTCTATTGTGGTGTTTTTACTGCTCAATATGATGGTGTAACATATTATTTTATTGATAATGAACAATATTTTAGAAGACCTGGTTTATATGGATATGATGATGATAATGAAAGATTTGCATATTTTGATTTTGCAGTATTAGAATTGTTATCACATGTAGATATTAAGCCTGATATTTTACATTTACATGATTGGCAAACAGCTATGATTGCTACATTATATAAAGAAAGATATGCATATTATGAATATTATCGTGATATCAAGATTGTGTTTACAATTCATAATATTGCTTATCAAGGTAAATGTGATCCACGTTTATTGAGTGATTTGTTTGGTTTGGATAATTACTTATATTATAATGGTAATTGTCGTAATGATGGTTGCATGAATATGATGAAAGCAGCTATTTTCTACAGTGATGTGATTACAACTGTTTCACCTACTTACGCTAAAGAAATATTAACTGATAGTTTTGGTGAAGGATTGCAGGGTATATTGCAAATGCGTAAGCATGATTTATATGGTATCTTAAATGGTATTGATTATGAATCTATTAATCCAGCAACAGATCCTGAAGTTGTAGAACATTTCGATGTCACAAATGTAGAAGAAAAGAAACCGTTAAATAAAATAGCATTACAAAAAGAAGTAGGATTACCTGTGGACAAAGATGTACCATTAATTGGTATAGTGACAAGACTTACATGGCAAAAAGGATTAGATTTAATTTTAAATCGTTTAGAAGAAATGATGAAGAGAGATTTACAAATTGTCATTCTTGGTGCTGGTGATTTAAAATATGAAGAATCTTTAAAGGAAATTGCTGATAGATATCCTGATAAGATTTCATTAAATCTTAAATATGATTTTGGATTGTCTTGTCGTATTTATGCAGGGTGTGATATGTTCTTAATGCCTTCATTATTTGAACCTTGTGGATTATCTCAAATGATGTCTTTGAGATATGGTACAATTCCTATTGTACGTCAAACTGGTGGTTTGAAGGATAGCGTTCAGGCATATGATGAATATCATCATACAGGTAATGGATTTGGATTTATGAATTATAATGCACATGAGATGATGGATATTATTGATTATGCATTAAAAGTATATCAAGATAAAGATGAATGGAATGGCTTGGTTTCAAGAGCAATGCAAGCAAAATTAGATTGGGATAAGAGTGCTGAAGAATACTTAAAAATTTTTCACTCACTATTAGACTAAAAGAGATAGGTTGACCTATCTCTTTTGCATAATGACAGAATTTATTTGATTTCGCGCAAAATGTTTAGTACAATGTATGGGTGGAAGGAGGAGAGTTATGCGAACTTGTCTAAAGATTATAGCCGTTATTGCAGTTCTAGTAAGTGTAGTAGCATGTGGAAAGCAACCTAAATCGGTGTCGGTAGAAAAAGATGGCAGTAAGTATGAGATAGCAGATCAAATCTCTTTCTATTATCCAAAAGATTTTCAAATGAATACAACTTTAGAAAATAAAGAAATTATACAATTTGTAAGAAATCAAGAGGTGATATCATATCGTACAATTGTTGATGATACTGATAATGATATCAATGATTTACCTGAACTTTATGCTGGTCAGCTCGAAGAAGATGGAGCAGACAATGTTGGATATAAAAACGTAGAAATTACAAGTGGTCTTGTGTGTCAGGAGTTTACGGGTAATTATATATCCACAGGTATTCAGTTTAAGCATATGGTGTATTTTACAGTCCATTCGACTTATGTTTTAAGTTATGAAGCACCAACTCAAGAATATGAGAAGAATATTGGGGAAATGACTCACTATTTAAATTCGTTAGTGGTGCATGGTGAATAGTGAAAAGAGCATATGATAAAGTGAGTAGAGATGATGTCTTTATCATTTGCTTTTTTATTTGAAAAGGAGGGTTCGATTTGAAAGTATTTAATAGTTTGACAAATAAGAAAGAAGAATTTAAACCCATAAAAGAAGGGGAGGTCAGTATTTATGTATGTGGACCTACAGTTTATAATTATGTTCATATAGGAAATACAAGACCAATGATTGTTTTTGATATCTTAAGAAGAACATTTGAGTATTTAGGATATAAAGTGACTTTTGTATCTAATTTTACAGATGTAGATGATAAGATTATCAAAGCGGCTAAAGAAGAAGGAATTACAGAAAAACAGTTAACTGATAAATATATTCAAGCCTATGAGGATGTTAGAAGAGGATTAAATTTATTGTTTCCAACATATGCTCCTCGTGTAACTGAAACTATGCAACCAATCATTGATTTTATTAAAAGTCTTGTTGATGATGGTTTTGCTTATGAAGTTGATGGGGATGTTTATTTTAGAGTAACAAAGATTCATGAGTATGGTATGTTATCAGGAATTAAAATTGAAGATTTAATTGCTGGAGCAAGTGAACGTGTAGAAGAAACAGATAAAAAAGAAAGTTCTACAGATTTCGCTTTATGGAAAAAAACAGATGAAGGGATACGTTTTGATAGTCCATGGTCTAAAGGAAGACCGGGATGGCATACAGAATGTGTTGTCATGATTAATGATATTTTTGATAATGGACGTATAGATATTCATGGTGGAGGACAGGATTTAAAATTCCCTCATCATGAAAATGAGATTGCTCAATCTATAGCATGTCATCATCATCCAATTGCTAATATTTGGATGCATAATCAGATGATTAATATTAATAATCAAAAGATGTCTAAATCTTTAGGTAATGTTTTATGGGCTAAGGATTTATTAGAGGAATTAGGATGTAATGTTTATAAGTGGTTGATGTTGTCAACTCATTATCGTAATCCCTTGAATTTTACTGATGAAGTTTTAACAAATGTGAAAAAGGAAGTAGAAAAAGTAGAGAATATTTTGAAACAAACATCTTTATATCTACAAGTGAATCATTGTATGGGTGAAACATATCATAAAGAAACTGTTGATGAAATGGTAGAGGCTTTAAGTGATGATTTAAATACATCTTTAGCTTTAACTGAGATTTTAGGTCAAGTGAAAGTATTGAATCAGTTAATGAGAACGAAAGATAAAGATCAAGCTATGATTTCTCAAGGATATCTCACACTTGTGCGTATGTTAGATGTTATGGGATTTAAGCATGATACAAAAGTTTTAAGTGATGCAGATATTGATTTATATAATGAATGGTTAAAAGAAAAAGCTGAAAAGAATTTTGAAAAAGCAGATGAGCTTAGATTAGTATTACAAGAAAAAGGAATTATTTAGTGATGAAACCTGAATTAATTAATCCATTGGCTCTGGCCTATTTAGGTGATGGAGTTTTTGAAGTATATGTAAGAGAGTATTTAATTGTAGAAAAAGCTATAACGAAGCCGGATTTATTACAGAAAAATGCAATTCGATTTGTGAGTGCGAAAGCACAAGCTGCTTTTATGAAATATGCAATTGAAAATGAGTATGTGAGTGAAGAAGAAATTCGTATTTATAAAAGAGGTAGAAATGCTAAGAGTTCTAGGGTTATGAAGAATACAAGTGTAATTACACATAACCAGTCTTCTGGTTTTGAAGCATTAATTGGACATTTATATTTATTGAAAGATGAAAAGAGAATTGAAGAAATTTTTGAGATGTATAAGGAATTTGTAATGAAAAATTGTGAGACAAATTTGGAACAAATTTGAGACTTGTTGAGAGGTAAATTATGAGACAATATATCTATGGAAAAAATACTATAATTGAATCTTTAAAGGGTGATAAACCTGTTTATCAGGTTTATATGCTTAGTGGTGCAAAAGATGATAAAATCATTTCTCTAGCAAAAAGAAAGAATGTCAATGTTCAATTTGTAAATAAAGGAAAGCTTCATGAACTGGTTGGTAATGTTGTACATCAAGGTGTTGTTGCTAAGGTGGAAGGGTATGATTATTCTTCTATTGATGAGATATTGGAGTCTATTCCTGAAGGAAAACAGCCTTTGTTGTTGATGCTTGATGGATTGGAAGATCCGCATAATTTAGGAGCAATATTAAGAACATGTGATGCTATTGAAGTAGATGGTGTTATTATTGGGAAAAAGCGTAGTGTTGGTTTAACGCCAACAGTAGCAAAGGTATCTACTGGAGCAATTGATTATGTGAAGGTTGCACAGGTAACGAATTTATCTAGAACTTTAGAAGATTTAAAGTCTAAAGGTTTTTGGGTTGTTGGTTGTGATTTGAATGAGTCACAGGATTATCGTGCAATTGATTATAATATGCCAGTCGTGATTGTCATTGGATCTGAAGGATTTGGAATTTCTAGGTTGGTGAAGACACATTGTGATATGAATGTGGTCTTACCTATGACGGGGCATGTTACATCTTTAAATGCTTCTGTAGCAACAGCACTTATATTGTATCAAGTATATAATTCACGTCATCCTTTAAAGTAGAAAGGAGGTAACGTGTGGAACGTTACAATGATGATGAATTAATGTATTTGATGCGTTGTGGAAGTCAAAGAGCTTTTGATTATCTTTATGAAAATTATTATCGTGTGATACAGAATTGGATTTTTTACTATATGTCAAGTGGTTTTGAAGAAAGTGAGCGCGATGATTGTTTACAAGAAGCCATGCTTCATTTCTATAAGATATTAGATAACTATAGATTAGATCAGGCGGCAAGCTTACGTACGTATATGTTTTTAAGTATTCGTCAGAGAATGAAGTCATATTCATATAGTCTTAAAAAGCAAAGGGAGATGAAGTCAAGAATAGTTGTTTCAATTGATGAAACAGTTAGTGATGAAGGAGATGGTTTGGTTTATGAGGAAATTATTGAGGATCCTTATAAACGCTATTACCCACGATTGAATTGTGTTGTTAAAGAACAGGCACAAACTTATCAAAACTCTATTCAAGGCTTACTTTCTCCTTTAGAGAATAATGTTATGGCTTTAAAGACAATTGGGTATACGGAAAAAGAAATTGCTGAAAAATTGGACATTTCTTTAAAATGTGTGTATAATGCAGCATATCGCTATTATAAAAAGGTTAGACCATTGACGATAGAAAATAAATATGCTAAATTATAATAATGGTAAAGGAGTGATAGGCATGAAACAAAAAGTCATTTTGGTTTGTACTGAATGTTTATCACGTAATTATTCATTAACAAAGAATAAACGTGTGAATGTAGAAAGGTTAGAATTAAGAAAATTTTGTAAAAAGTGTGGAAAACACACATTGCATAAAGAGACAAAATAGGAGGTCAACATGAAATTTAGGGACTGGTTTACGTTAAAAGGTATTCGTAGTGAAATTAAGAATATTCATTGGTTAACAAAAAAGGAATTAGCATATAATTCTATGGTTGTATTAGTATTTTGTTTTTTATTTGGATTATTCTTTTATGGTAGTGATGCAGTAATTGCATTAATTTTGAAAGCATTGGGGATGAATTAGTATGTCAGGAATGAATGATGAAGGAAGACGTTGGTATGTTGTTAATACATACTCAGGTCATGAAAATAAAGTAAAAGAAAACTTAGAGAAACGTGTTGAATCTATGGGATTACAAGATTGTTTATTTAATATTGTGATTCCTGAACATGTGGAAACTGAAATTAAAGATGGTAAAAAGATTACAAAAACAACAAATATGTTCCCAGGATATGTATTAGTAGAAATGATAATGACTGATGAAGCTTGGTATATTGTACGTAATACATCAGGTGTAACTGGGTTTATTGGTTCGTCAGGTGGTGGAGCTAAACCTTTCCCTCTTCCAAAAGAAGAAGTGGAACCAATCTTAAAAAGAATGGGTATCCAATCTGGAGAAGTGGAAGTACACTTTGAGGTTGGAGATGAAGTGAAAGTTTTATCAGGACCATTTGCAGATAAGCAAGGAGTTGTAGAAACAATTGATCGTGAAAAAGAAGTAGCTAATGTCTTGGTGAACTTCTTAGGAAATACAACACCTATTGAAATTGAGCTTGTGAAATTAGAAAAAGTAGAATTATAGTAGACACTTTTGGTGTCTATTTTTCTTTTTTGAAAAAAAGTTGATAAAATCAATAAAAAAGTATTGCAATATTTGATGATGTGTGTATAATAATTAATCGACGCAATATGTGTTACTATGCGTGGAAGGATTGACATCCAACTGACCACAGCACGGACAAAATTTATAGGAGGTGTGTCGCGTGAGTAAGAAAGTCGTAAGAGTTATGAAAATTCAATTTCCTGCTGGTGGAGCTAAACCAGGTCCAGCTTTAGCAGGTGCTGGTATTCAAATGCCAAAATTCTGTACAGCTTTCAATGATCAAACAAGAGATCGTATGGGAGAAACTGTACCAGTAGTATTAACTATCTATGAAGATAAAGATTTTACATTTGAATTAAAAACTGCTCCAACTGCTGAAATGATTAAAAAAGCATGTGGAATTAAAAAAGCAGCTTCAGATTCTAAACAAACAGTTGCTACTTTATCAGCTGATAAATTAAAAGAAATCGCTGAATACAAGATGCCAGATTTAAATGCAAATGATCTTGAAAGTGCAATGAGAATCGTAGCTGGTACTGCTCGTAACATGGGT
The DNA here is from genome assembly GCA_002359025.1 of Erysipelotrichaceae bacterium UBA3379. Classification (GTDB taxonomy): domain Bacteria; phylum Bacillota_I; class Bacilli_A; order Erysipelotrichales; family Coprobacillaceae; genus UBA3379. Next base: position 40,334 of record DEPZ01000018.1, read on the forward strand.
GTAAAAGTTGAAGGCTTAGATGCCTAATTTGATGAAGAGGAGAAAAGAAAATGGCTAAAAGAAGTAAAAAATATCAAGAAGCCGCTGCTCTTATTGAAAAAGGTAAAGCTTATCCAATTAATGAAGCAGTAGCTTTAGTAAAACAAACAAGCAAAGTGAATTTTGATGCAAGCGTTGATGTTGTATTCAAATTAGGATTAGATACAAGACATGCAGACCAACAATTACGTGGAGCTGTTGTATTACCACATGGAACAGGTAAAACTAAAAAAGTTTTAGTTGTAACTCAAGGAGCTAAAGCTGAAGAAGCAAAAGCTGCTGGAGCTGATGTTGTAGGTGGTAAAGAAATCTTAGAAGAAATCCAAAAAGGATGGTTAGATTTCGAAGTTATGATTGCTACACCTGATATGATGGCTGAATTAGGGAAATTAGGACGTATCTTAGGTCCTAAAGGTTTAATGCCTAACCC
>DEPZ01000018.1:40874-47640 GCA_002359025.1 Erysipelotrichaceae bacterium UBA3379
ACTTACCGTACTGATAAAGATGGTAATGTTCATATGCCAATCGGAAGAGTTTCTTTCGATGATGAAAAATTAGCTGAAAACTTTAGAACAGTTTATGATTTATTATTAAAAGTAAAACCTTCTTCAGCTAAAGGTGTTTACATGAAAAACGTTGTGATCTCAACTACTATGGGACCAAGCGTTAAAGTACAATCTTCTTTATAAGAAGAATAAATAGTCGCAACCAATATACCGTAGACAGCAACGGGGAAACCTTAATCATGTTGCCGAGGTGATATTGTCAAGTGAAATTGACAAACTCCCTCGTTTTTACGTGGGAGTTTTTAACGGATATATTGTTGCATATATAAAAATTTTATAGGAGGTGTAACAATGTCAAAAGAAATTATTGAAGCAAAACAACAAGTCGTTGCTGAAATTGCTGAACAATTAAAAAGTTCTCAATCTACAGTCGTTGTTGAATATCGTGGTTTAACAGTTGCTGAAATGACTGAATTACGTAGAGCTTTAAGAGCTGAAAACGTTGGATTTAAAATCTATAAAAACACTTTAGTACAAAGAGCAGCTGAACAAGAAGGTATGAACGAATTAGTTGAACACCTTGAAGGACCTAATGCTGTTGCTTTTGGACATGATGATGCGGTAGCACCTGCAAGAATTTTAGCAGGTTTCGCAAAGGAACACGAAGCTTTAGTTATTAAAGCTGGTTATGTTGAAGGTAAATATTTACCTCAAGAAGAAATTATGGCAGTGGCTAAATTACCAAATCGTGAAGGTATGTACTCAATGTTACTTGCTTGCATGAAAGAGCCAGTTGCTAAAGTTGCTAGAGTTATTCAAGCTGTTGCAGACGCTAAAGATGGTGGAGCTGCACCTGAAGCTGAATAATCAATTTAAAATTAATAAATGGAGGACAATAAAATGGCAAAATTAACACATGAAGATATCTTAGCTTACTTAGAAGAAGCTACAATTTTAGAATTAAATGAATTAGTAAAAGCAATCGAAGAAAAATTTGATGTTACTGCTGCTGCACCAGTTGCTGTAGTTGCTGGTGATGCTGGAGCTGCTGATGCTGCACCTGCTAACGTAACTGTAACATTAACAGATGTTGGAGCTACTAAAGTTGCTGTAATCAAAGCTGTAAGAGAAATCACAGGATTAGGATTAGTTGAAGCTAAAGGTTTAGTTGACAAAGTACCTGCTGAAATTAAGAAAGATGTTCCTGCTGAAGAAGGAGCTAAGATTAAAGAACAATTAGAAGCTGCTGGAGCTAGCGTAGAAGTTAAATAATTGTTACACAAACTAGAGAGCCCTTTAATGGGCTCTTTTATTTGATATAGGAGAAAATATGGGACATTATTATACAAATAATATTGATTTAAAATCTAAAGAAGAAAAAATTATGTTTGAATATAGAAATCATAAAATCACTTTTTTAAGTGATTATGGTGTGTTTTCTAAAGAAAGAATTGATTATGGATCAAGAGTTTTATTAAATGCTATAGAATTAGATGAGTCTAAAAAGACTTTATTAGATGTTGGTTGCGGCTATGGAACTTTGGGTATATCGCTTAGAACAGTCTATCCTTGGCTAAGTGTAGATATGATAGATGTGAATGAAAGAGCGATTCATTTAGCCAGTGAATCAATAAAGATGAATCAACTTGACCATATAAAAGTCAATTTAAGTTATATTTATGAAAATGTGAATAATATGTATGATGTTATTATTTCTAATCCACCTATTCGTGCAGGAAAAAAGGTTGTTTTTGAAATTTTGGAGAAAGCTTATGATCATTTAAATGTGAATGGTGAACTTTGGATTGTTATTCAAAAGAAGCAAGGCGCTCCATCTGCAAAGAAAAAGATGGAAGAAGTTTTTGGTAATTGTGAAGTTGTGACTAAAGATAAAGGGTATTATATTTTAAAATCTATGAAATAACACTGAATTTTATTATGAAAAAAGAAATTTTAAATTTTTGATTTGGTATTGACTAAAACAGGACACTATGCTAGTATAATAAAATGCCTACTCATGTATAAAAAGCAGTGTTTTTCACTATGCTTTCAAGATGGAGATAGAGATAATTGATAAGGAGTGAAGGTGACTTGGAAAAGAATGTAACTCAAGTAAAAAGTCGTATTAATCGTCGCAATTATTCAAGAATTAGTGGTTCTTTAGAACTTCCTAATTTAGTAGAAATTCAAACAAATTCTTATGAATGGTTCAAAAACGAGGGTATTAAAGAAGTGTTTAACGATGTATATCCTATTAGCAACTTCAACGAAACTTTAACATTAGAGTTTGTTGATTGTCGTTTTGATGAACCAAAATACTCTGTTGATGAAGCGAAGGATAGAGATGCAAACTATTCTGCACCAATTCGTGCTACATTACGTTTGGTTAATAATAGCACTGGTGAAATTAAGGAAAATGAAGTCTTCATGGGAGAATTTCCTTTGATGACAGACTCAGGAACATTTATTATTAATGGTGCTGAACGTGTAATTGTTTCACAATTGGTACGTTCTCCTGGTGCATACTTTGCGGATGCAATGGATAAAAGTGGGAAAACTGTATTTACTGGAAGTGTAATTCCTTCTAGAGGGACATGGTTGGAATTTGAAAATGATGCAAAAGATGTATTAAATGTACGTATTGACCGTACTCGTAAGATTCCTGGAACAATTTTACTTCGTGCTTTAGGTTTAAGCAGTGATGAAGATATTATTAATGTTTTAGGTGATCATGAATTTATTAGAAATACACTTGCAAAAGATCCAACTCACAATACAGATGAAGCACTTATTGAAATTTACAATAAATTAAGACCTGGTGAACCTGCAACATTGGATGGTGCAAATACTTTATTATATGCAAAATTCTTTGATGCAAAGAGATATGATCTTGCTAAGGCTGGACGTTTTAAACTAGGTAAAAAGTTAAGTTTATTAGATAGAATTACAAATCGTGTATTAGCTCAAGATGTTATTGATATTCATGGAAATGTGGTTATGGAAGAAGGAACTTTATTAACTAAGGATAAAGTAGACTTATTACAACCTGTTTTTGAAGCTGGTGCACATATGGTAGATGTACAAACAAATGAAAATATGAAATCTCATGGAGCTGTTCAAGTTATTGAAGTGTATGTAGATGAAAGCCGCACTAAGAAGATGAGAGTTGTTGGTACTGATTTATCATTAGATTATAAGTTCGTAACAATTTCTGATATGTTAGCAGCATATTCATATATGTTGAACTTAGTAGATATTTATGATTCATTAGATTTAGCTTCTGACGATAGAGTTAATTTAATGAGTAGAATTGGGTTATTAGACGATATTGATCACTTAGGAAATAGACGTGTACGTTCTGTTGGTGAATTAATTCAAAATCAATTTAGAATTGGTTTATCAAGAATGGAAAGAGTTGTTAAAGAGAGAATGTCATTATCTGAAGCAGATAGCGTAACTCCTCAATCACTAACAAACATTAGACCATTAACTGCAGCTATGAAAGAGTTCTTCTCGTCATCACAATTATCTCAATTCATGGATCAAATCAATCCACTTGCCGAATTAACAAATAAACGTCGTTTATCTGCATTAGGACCAGGTGGTTTATCAAGAGATAGAGCTGGTTATGAAGTGCGTGACGTTCACCCATCTCACTATGGTCGTATTTGTCCAATTGAAACACCTGAAGGTCCAAACATTGGGTTGATTTCAACACTTGCTTCTTATGCAAAGATTAATAAATTTGGATTTATTGAAACACCTTATCGTAAGGTTAATAATAGTATCATTGATGAAGATGATGTACGTTATTTAACAGCTGATGAAGAGAAAAATTATATTATTGCACAAGCAAAAGTTAAAATCGATGAAAACGGTAAAATTTTAGATGAACAAGTTATTGCTCGTCATTTAGGTGAAAACATTATGGCTAAGCCTGAAGAAGTTGATTTTATTGATATTTCACCAAAACAAATCGTTTCAGTCGCTACATCATGTATTCCGTTCCTTGAAAACGACGATGCAACTCGTGCCTTAATGGGTGCCAACATGCAACGTCAAGCTGTACCATTGCTAGATCCACATACACCATTTGTTGGAACTGGTATGGAATATCAAGCCGCAAGAGATTCAGGAGCAGCAGTTGTTGCTAAAAAAGATGGTATTGTCACTTATGTTGACGCAAAGAAAATTATTGTAGAAGAGGACGAAGGTCCACATAAATATAGATTAACAAAATTTGCTATTTCAAACGCAGGTACATGTATTAATCATAAACCAATTGTTAAAGCTGGAGATAAAGTTTATAAGGGACAAATCTTAGCTGATGGTCCATCTATGGAACAAGGAGAATTGGCTCTTGGACAAAACGTTTTAGTTGGATTCATGACATGGAATGGTTATAACTATGAAGATGCTGTTATCATGTCTGAAAGATTGGTTAAAGAAGATGTTTATACTTCTATTCATATCGAAGAATATAGTATTGAATGTCGTGATACAAAATTAGGTCCTGAAGAAATTACAAGAGATATTCCTAACGTGGGAGAAGATGCACGTAAAAACTTGAATAGCGAAGGTATCATCATGATTGGTGCTGAAGTGAAAGAGGGGGATATTTTAGTTGGTAAAGTTACACCTAAAGGTCAAGCAGAATTATCTGCTGAAGAGAAATTATTATTAGCCATCTTTGGTGAAAAATCTAGAGAAGTTAAAGATAATTCATTAAGAGTTCCTCATGGTGGGGCAGGTATTGTTCATGATATAAAGGTCTTCTCTAGAAAAAATGGAGATGAATTACAACCAGGTGTTAATAAAGTTGTTAAAGTTTATATCGTACAAAAACGTAAGATTTCTGAAGGAGATAAAATGGCAGGTCGTCATGGTAATAAAGGGGTCATCTCTAAGATTTTACCAATTGAAGATATGCCACACTTAGAAGATGGAACACCATTAGATATCATGTTAAATCCATTAGGGGTACCATCTCGTATGAACATTGGACAAGTTCTTGAAGTGCATTTAGGATATGCAGCAAAAGAATTAGGTTTATATTATGCAACTCCAGCCTTTGATGGAATTAATGCAAAGGATTTGGAAAACATTATGTTAGAAGCTGGTATGCCAATTGATGGTAAACAACCAGTCATTTCTGGTCGTACTGGTGAGTATTTTGATTCGCCTGTATCTGTAGGTGTCATGTATATGATTAAACTTGCACACATGGTTGATGATAAATTACATGCAAGATCAGTAGGTCCATACTCATTAGTTACTCAACAACCATTAGGTGGTAAAGCACAAAATGGTGGACAAAGATTTGGGGAAATGGAAGTTTGGGCACTTGAAGCTTATGGTGCTGCATACACATTACGTGAAATCTTAACAGTGAAATCAGATGACGTTGTCGGACGTGTAAAAACATATGAAGCTATTGTTAAGGGACAAAAACTTCCTGAACCAGGATTACCAGAATCATTTAGAGTATTGAAGAAAGAGTTACAAGCTCTTGCATTAGATATTCGTATGTTAGATGAAAATGGTAATGAACTTGATGAAAGAAAAATTGAAGATGAAGAACGTCGTTTCCCAACTTCAATTGATACAACTCCAGAAGAAGTTACTGAAGAAGTTGTGGAAGAGGAAGTAGAAGGAAATTTTGTAGAAGAAGATGAATCATTTGATGATGGTGATTTAGATTCTGCATTTGATGATCTTTTTGATGATGAAGATGAAGAAAGCAACGAAGAATAGGAGGGACTCACATGGCAGACGTCAATAACTTTTCAGCAATCCAAATAGGATTAGCTTCTCCAGAAAAAATTCGTGAATGGTCATATGGTGAAGTTAAGAAACCAGAAACTATCAATTATCGTTCTCAAAAGCCTGAAAAAGATGGTCTATTCTGTGAAAGAATTTTCGGACCATCTAAGGACTGGGAATGTAGTTGTGGTAAATACAAGAAAGTCAGATATAAAGGTGTTATTTGTGATCGTTGTGGTGTAGAAGTGACAAAGTCTTCTGTACGTCGTGAACGTATGGGGCATATTGAACTTGCAACTCCAGTAGCACATATCTGGTATTTAAAGGGGATACCGTCAAGAATGGGACTTATTCTTGATATGTCACCTAAACAACTTGAAGAAATTATTTATTTCGTATCTTATGTTGTTACAGATAAGGGAAGTACACCATTAGAGTACAAACAAGTATTATCTGAAAGAGATTATCGTAACTGTTATGAAAAATTTGGTAATCAGTTTGAAGCAAAAACTGGTGCTGAAGCTATTAAAATATTGCTTCAAAAAGTTGATCTTGATGAAGAATTTGATATGGTAACAAGAGAATTAAAAGAGGCTCAAGGTCAAAAACGTTCTAAACTTTTAAAGAGATTAGAAGCTATTGAAGCATTCAGAGCATCTTGTAATCAACCAGAATGGATGATTTTAGATGCACTACCAGTTATACCACCTGATTTAAGACCTATGTTACAACTTGATGGTGGACGTTTTGCAACAAGTGATTTGAATGATTTATATAGACGTGTTATTACTCGTAATAATCGTCTAAAGAAATTACTTGAACTTGGAACTCCTTCTATTATCGTACAAAATGAAAAACGTATGTTACAAGAAGCTGTTGATGCTTTAATTGATAATGGTCGTCGTTCTAAACCAATTACTGGTGCTGGTGGTAGACCACTTAAATCATTAAGTCATACACTTAAGGGTAAACAAGGTCGTTT
>DEPZ01000018.1:47710-47871 GCA_002359025.1 Erysipelotrichaceae bacterium UBA3379
AAAATGTATCAATGTGGTATTCCACGTGAGATGGCATTAAATTTATTTAAACCATTTGTTATTAGTGGGTTGGTAAGAAAAGAAATCGCAACAAATATTAAGGCTGCTGAAAGACTTATTGATAAGATGGAAGATTGTATCTGGCCAATTGTTGAAGAAGT
>DEPZ01000068.1 GCA_002359025.1 Erysipelotrichaceae bacterium UBA3379
TCTTTTTACGACAGTCCCTAAATTAATAAAATAGATTTAACTTTGTCAGGAAATAAATATCTCAACATTTGATATCCAATACCTGTTATACCTGTCATCAACCCCAAGGAAATAACACCAGTCTCATTGATTTTTAATTTATTAACTAGCAAATATTGGGTAATATAGTCATATCGTTTGACTAATTCGTCATATATGTGGTTGTCGTAGTTATATTGAAGATAATTTATTAAAAGTTCCATATTACCCAATGATCCAAAAGATAGTGTCATATTGTATTTCAGTCCATTATTTAGGACACATTTCAGCGCATTGTTTAAATCATTAATAATCATTTCAGAATTGATACCGCTTTGCAATAATTCAATTCTTGCTAAACCAATACCTCCGGCTCCATGAGACCATGCTGTAGTGTAAATATCTTCCAAACCATTGCGTCTTATAGATTTTCTAACGTCTTTCCAATTACCATTTTCAGAACTATACAATGAATTCTCGTATTTAAGAAGTTCAAATATTATTTCTATATAGTACTCATTTTTTGTTATTTTGTATAATTTACAAAATGTGACAATAAAGCCAGAAGCACCATGACCAAGCCCAGCAAGCGGTTGATCGCTAAATATTTGCCATCCAATACCTGTTTTCATTTTGACTACTTTCTTTAGTAAGGTATCTGCTGCGTATATTGCTAATGTAAGGGCATTTTGAGATTGTGAGTACTCATAATAATTTAGACAAGCACATATGAAGCCTGCCGCCCCTTTAATCAATCCATAATTAGTATCTTTGTCGATAAGCTCTTTAAAATTTATTTTGCAAATTAATTCTTCATTGTTTCTTAAGTACATGTCATCACTCAATATGGCATATAGTTCTGTATTTAAATATATCAGACTTCCCCATCCGGCATATAACCCCAAAGGCTTGATGCTTTGACTTGAAATTTTCACTTTCCTAATTAAGTATTCATAGGCCTTTTTAGCTATTTCAGAGGAGAACGTATCATTATAGATTTTTCCATAATATGACAAAAAAAGGATTTCTCCTGGCATTCCTGAGAATAAATCATATGAACTTTCTACTAATTTATATTTATTTGCTTCAACATTTTGAGCTTGTACAACTAACCACAACACATCATCATTAAGAGCATGTATGTTTCTATATATGTGTTTCTTTACATTATTTATTACTTTAATAATTCTATTATTTAAAAACCGATTGTTGGGTTTGTATTTGAAACTATTTTTGTTATTTATTATTAGGGACTGTTTTAGCTTTAAAGAAGTGTTAATAATCCATATTTGATTATATAAATCATTTATAGACATTCTGTTAATTTTCGCAATAACTGTTTCAAAACCAGTTTCTTTGAAAAAATTTCGTATACAATCCGTGTCGGTATACCATAAATTTCGTGAATTTACTTTCGTTGTAAATAGGGGAATATCGCGTTTCCAGAGATCATTGATTTCATATTCTACAAATCTTTCAGCAATACTATAATCTGGAATCACTTCTTTTAATAATTGGAAATGTTCTTGAAGCTTCTTAGTACTCTTTAGAATATTAATGTTGTTTGCCTCTGTTAGCAAATGGGTATATACGAATGTGTTACGAAACAGAACGCGTGTATTATCATTCTTAAATATAGCTATTACTTGTAAATATTTTGCTTTGTTTTTAATTATGAATGTATATGTGTTTTTAAAACCATTCACAAAATGACATAAATAATTATCTATATTTCGTTTTTGCCCATTTAAAATGGGGATATTTTTCCCTCCGTTTAACTTTTGGGTAATTCTTTTGACAGCAAATGTCCCATCTTTATGATATTCATAAATCGATGTAGGTAATAAACTTTCTGTATTATCCAAATTTGATAGACCTCCCATGTCTACAGTATGTATATTGTTAATTGTAACCTCATTAGGAAGTATGCCTGTCCTTAGGACAGATTGATCGATTCCTTGATTTGTTTCCATTCCGTCAATAGGCTTATATGGATGAAAAAAGGATTCAAGATCTATTAGAACAGGATAACTACCATGCGATATGATATTTTCATAATGGAAATCTGTAGCCTCGAGAGAGTACAAGATACATAACAAACAGCCCAATCGATAGTAGAAATTAATTATGTCAGTTTGGGTAGAACAACTCTTATAATCAATATATTCAACCCATCCGTAGGAGTCTCTCAGAATTAATTGAGGACATCTAAAATCAGTGTTAGTTTCAGTCTTAATAAATTCTAAAAGTTCTGAGAAATGAGAGTCGATACTTAAATTTCTAGGTTTGTATAATATCTTTTCTCCAGTATTAAATTCTAACAATGCGACTGATTTTCCACCTCGATGTTTATCACCAAGATTCATTTTAACACAAAATGTAGACACATTGTCGAGACCAAGCATTTTTGATATTTCATCCTTATCTTTTTCAAATGCAGAAATAATCGCATAGTAGTTATCAATATAGTGCTCTATCTCTATATTAATCCACATATTATAGACTGGGTAATTTTGTAATACAAAATCATATGCAGAGTTAAGAGCATCTGGCATTGAAATGCGTTCAACTGCATTCTGTTTTAATCCAGACCAAATTATTGGCTTAATTTTATAAAATAATTTACCGTGCAATTCTACGATATTGCTATCCAGTGTTATTTGATAATCACAATATCTACTATATTTAAGTTCATAAGCTTTTATCAACCTTTTAAAAAACTTTTTGCAAAAAAACGCTTCAATTTCAATTAACAAAGAATCATTCATATGAGCAGTTCAATATGGGATAAAAATTTATAAACTATGAGGGTGACCCAAAAGCCAAGA
>DEPZ01000071.1:0-40747 GCA_002359025.1 Erysipelotrichaceae bacterium UBA3379
TCTAATTTAGCAAGTTGTTTCATTGCACTTTTAACAGTGTTAGGAATATCATGTAATTTTAAATCCAAGAAAATACTATGTCCTTTTTCTTTGATCATTTTAATCATTTCAATTCCTTCACCATAAAAAAGCTCCATACCTACTTTGACATAAAGTTTTTCATCTTGAAATTGATTTAAGAATTTTTCTACTTCTTCTTTAGTTTGGAAATCTAAAGCTATGCAAATTCTACTATCAGTCATACAATACCTCCAAGTCACATTTTTCATTATTATACCATATATTATAAAAAATCATATCAAAAATATGAATTTTATATAAAAAGTCCCATCCATACCTCCTTTAACATCCTAATCACTTCATATCATAAAAAAGAGAAACCACATAGCGTTGTTTCTCTACTGTTTTTGAATATATGACATATATTCATCATAAAGTTCATTATATTGTTTGTATGTTTGAGACTGTCTTTTATCTTCGATAGAATAGTTTTGTGAGATGTATTGTCCAAGAAAATGTGTCATTTTCGTTGCTCCAGAATAATTCAAATGATTTCCTGCATCTCTTGAATCTGTCAACCAGCTAAAATTTGTATTGTATTGATTTGTATTAAAATCAATGAATGGAACTTCGTACTGATCAGCAAGTTTTTGAACCATTTGATGTCTTTTGGAAGTTGCTGTTGTTTGTGATGGTAACCAAACAAACAAAACCTCACATTGATTTTGTTTAGCCAATTCTATCATACGTGGAAGATATTGAGTTGTCATAGAAACAATACCTTTCTTCTTTGTTTGATTCATATAAGAAAAGCCATCATAATAAGGTTCTACTGTATTATTATAATAAAATCCCCCATATAACATACGATTTGGAAAACGTGATTCATTATAAAACTTTTCTTGTTTTATCTTTTCCCACTCACTTGTATTCTTTAATAAAGGATAACAATATTTCTTTGCAGTATAAGCATAGCCTTCAGGTTCAATAGCTTTTTCTCTTTTATCAAAAAACATATCAACCTCTAAAAGAAGAACTTTTGGACTATGATATGTAAAAGCTAATTTCATCATTTCATAACTTAATTTCATATTTAACATGGGTGCTCCTGCATTAAAAGCAGTCATGCCTGTTTCATGCCATAACTGCATTGGATTAAATCCACTATATAAATCACTGTTACCAATTGCAAGGATATCCAGTTTTTCAATTTCTTCTTTGTTTTGTTTATATTGCACAACTTTCTCATCTTGGGTATGTTGTTGACATCCTGACAAAAACAATGTGAATGCTATAAAAATAGCTAACTTTTTTACCAATAAACTCATAAATATACCTCCTACATCATTATTCTATAAAAAACTTGTGTATTTTCCATGGAATTCGTGATTTTTTTATTTTATTTTCACATATAAATGATATAATCTATTTTTAGCAAAGGAGAAATCATATGAAACATTCTAAATCTATTATTAAACAAGCTTCTATTCTTGCTGTGGCAGGAATATTGGTCAGAATTATCGGGCTTTTATATAGAAGTCCCTTAACTGCTATTATTGGTCCAGAAGGGATGGGATACTATTCAAGTGCTTATAATATATATGCTCTTATCTTGTTAATATCGTCTTATAGTATTCCTACAGCTATTTCTAAATTGATTTCAGAGAAACTCACATTGCATCAATATCGTTATGCAAAGAAGATTCTGTATGGTTCACTGATTTATATTACGGTTGTAGGGGGAAGTTTTTCAATTATTACATTTATAATTGCACCATTTATTCTTCCTGAAGCTTCAGTACCGGCATTACGTGTACTTTGCCCAACTATTTTCTTATCTGGTTTACTAGGTGTTTTTAGAGGGTATTTTCAAGCGCATCGCATTACACTTTATACTTCAATTTCACAGATTATTGAACAAATCTTTAATGCGGTTGTATCTGTTATTGCAGCATATTTATTTATTCAACCATTTTTAAATGCTGATCATACATTAATGAGTAGTATGGGGGCTTCTGGTAGCGCTCTTGGTACTGGTATTGGTGTTCTCGCTGCACTGATTTATATGTTGATTTTGTTCTTTACAAAAAAGCAAAAATATTCATCTGATCAAGATGATTATGAAGAATCATATAAAAAGATTTTGGTCACTATCTTAAATATTGTGACTCCTATCATTCTTGCAACTTGTGTATACAATATCATTTCAACAATAGATATGTATCTTTTATACTTTGCATTAGGTTCAGATAAAGAGATATCAACATTATGGGGTGTTTATGCAGGACAATATATTGTTCTTCAAAATGTACCTATTGCTCTTGCATCTGCATTATCTACAGCATCAATTCCAGCTATTTCTGGATTATGGGTAAGTCATCAATATAAAGAAACAAGAAGACAAATTCATTCTAATATTCGTATTGCTATGTTGATTTTGATTCCATCTGCAGTAGGTATGGCTGTTTTATCATATCCTATTATTTCTCTTATTTTCCCTCAAAAATCAACAATTATGATTTCATCAAAACTGCTTGCTTTTGGTTCTCCAGCAATCGTATTCTATGGTTTATCTACACTTACAAATGGTATCTTACAATCGCTAGGACTTGTTCGTACACCATTAATAAATGCTACAAAAGCACTTGTTGTTCATTGTCTATTGGTTATTATTTTATTATTTTTTACCCCTCTAGGTATCTATGCTTTACTGATTGGAAATTGTACATATGCACTCCATGTTTGTTATTTAAATCAAAAAGCTTTACATATTAAACTCCATCTCAAACCATCTATTAGAGAACTTTATTTAATTCCATTTATCACTTCTATTGTTATGGGGATCGTTGTTTATTTATCTTATCAGGGATTACAATATCTCTTCCATATAAGATTCATTTCTTTAGGTGTTTCTATTGTTATAGGTGTTGTGATATATTTTATAGGTATACTTTATTTCTATCAAGATCATATGCAAAGTCTTTCTGACCTTCCATTTGTCTCACGTTTCATAAAAAAATAGTAGTAAAAAAACCATCAAAATGATGGTTTTTATTATGAATAATGTTCTAAAAATTGACTCACTTTTTCAGGTTTACCAATAACAACAATTCTATCTCCTTCGTTAATTAAATAACGTGGATCAACCTCAGTTTCTGTCTTGCCATTATGACCAATAGCAATCACATTTAATCCAAATCTCTCTCTTACTTTCATTTCTAAAATAGAATGACCAATCATTTTTGAAGAAGCCTCAATCTCAGTAATCTCAATATCCTTACCTAAAGAAATGAAATCAACAAGATTCTGACTTAATATCTTTTTCGCAATTCTCAATGCCATATCTTTTTCTGGATAAACAACTTTTGCACCTAATTTTTCAAGCACCTCACCTTGTTCAGCACTTGTTGCCTTCGCAAGAACCTTAGGAACACCTAAGTTAATCAAATTTAATGTTGTTAAAATGCTGGTTTCAATTTTATCACCAATACATACCACAGCAACATCACAATTTTGTACACCCACATCTACCAATACCTCTTTAGTAAGCGTATTTGCAACAAAAGCATACTCAGTATATTCTCTTAACTCTTTGACTCTTTCTTCATCTCTATCTATACCTATAACCTCTTCGCCTGCTTCAGCCAATGTTTTTGCAAGTGGCATACCAAATCTACCTAATCCAATAATTGCATAACTTTTTTCTGATTTCATACTTATCACCTATCCTATTGATATATTTTCAGTTGAATAAACAGCTGTTTTAGGTTCTTTATAAGCCCCTAAAGTTGCGATTGTTAATGCTCCTAAACGACCAATATACATTGTCGCAATAATAATAATTTTTCCTACATCACTTAAATAAGGTGTAATACCTGTTGATAATCCTACAGTACCGAATGCTGAAGTACTTTCAAACAATAACTGAATAAAAGTAAAATCCGGTTCTACAATAGTCAATAAAAATGTACTTAAAATCACAACAAGTAATGACAAGAAAAACACAACGAATGCCTGCATAATAACACTATCAGCTATTTTTCTTTTAAATGCAGTACAATGTTGATGTGTCATCACACTCTTGATTGTATTTGTCATAACAAAGAGTGTACTTGTCTTGATACCACCACCAGTTGATCCGGGCGAAGCACCAATAAACATCAAAATAATTAAAACAAATAGTCCGGAACTTGTAAAATCTCCTAATGTATAAGTAGAAAATCCAGCCGTTCTTGCTGATACACTATGGAAGAAAGCTCCTAACCATGTAATATCTTCTGTCATCTTCAACAAGATTGTTCCAATCACAATTAAAAATAAACTCACAGTGATAACAGCTTTAGAATGAAATGCTAACTTTTTAAAACATTTTTTATTTTTCACATCGATGATAACTAAAAAACCTATACCACCAAAAATGATTAATCCGCATGTCACCAAATTCAATAACACATCATTTTGATAGGGTGTCAAATTTCTAAGTCCACCTAAAATATCAAATCCCGAGTTATTAAACGCTGCTATAGAATGAAAAGCACTAATTCCTAAAGCTTCTAGTGGAGGATAGTCCTGAACAAATACAAGAAAACTTAATAACATTCCTATCACTTCAAAGAATAACGTCAACTTCAATACAGACTTAACCAATTTCACAAGCCCGTTATATCCACTTACGTTCCATGATTCCTTAATTAATGTTCTAGCTTTAAATCCAACACGTTTCCCTGCAGCTAAAATCAAAGAAACACCTACACAGGTTACACCTAAGCCTCCTATTTGAATAAGCAAAGCAACAACTGTTCTACCAAAAACAGTAAAATGATCAGCCGTATCAATAGCTATCAGCCCTGTCACACAAACAGCACTTGTTGATGTAAATAATGCATCAATAAATGTGACTTTTGCGCCTTCTTTTACCGACATAGGTGTCATGAGTAATAACGCTCCCATCAAAATCACAAAAGCAAATCCCAATGCTATGAGCTGGGGAGGAGAAGACAACTTGATAAAATTTCTCACTTTCTTTACGATCAATTTCATACCCTTACCTTTCCTTATACCATATAAAAACAGATTCCATTGCATGCAATGGAATCTGCTATAAATAAAAAAAGTCAACATACTCTGTTGAATAAATAAAGCTATTGCTTTATGACAGACTCCACCACATAATCAACAAAATTCTTCTGATACTATACTATTATCACATCACCGATATATAGTCAAGCTTTTTTACATCTTATGAAAATTATATCATCAAGTTTTAGATTCTTCCTATTTTTAACATAAAAAAACCCCTCATACTCCCTAGTATGAAGGAACGTCCCCACGCCAAACTATCATAACATAATTTTCGACATTTTAAAAGAATTTCTTTTTCTTAAACCAAAATATCGATACAGTGATCACACTTATACTTAATATAATGACACCCAGATATCCATAAGGATTTTTTAATTCAGGCATATAATAAAAATTCATTCCATACCATCCAGTAATTAAAGTTAAAGGCATAAATATACTTGTTAAAACAGTAAATAGTTGCATTGTTTTATTCATATGATAGTCTAACTTTGCTTGATGCGCTTCACTTGCTTGATAAAGCAATTCCTTTAACATTTGTGCATTCTTAGATAATCTTTCAATACGACGTGTGAAAATCTCAAAATAACGCATATCATCTTCAACAAATATTTGATGATGATTCATTTGAAGTTCTTCTCCAACAGTGACTAAATTATTATAATAGTTTATTAACAATAAAAGTTCTTTGCTTTTTTGTTTTAATTGCCTTGTAAAATGAATAGATTCTTCTTTAGAATCATGATTCTCTAATTCTTCTATTTCATTTTGCAAATCTTCCATATAGTTATAATCTCTAGAAATCAACTCACTTAAAAAATAATAAACCACATGTGTTAAAGACACATCTTCTCCTAAAACATCATCACTTGTCAGTAACAACTCTTCGATATGATGATCTTCATCATCTAAAACAACAATCAAGAAACAGTTTTTAAATATAAAAAACGCAAAAGTATCTTTCTTCATAAATATACTCTTAGAATTAATAAGGTTAATAATGCCAAAATAATAATTTTTATGTGGAATCATCTCATTTTGTTCAAACAATGAAGAAACTTCACAGCGTTCAACAAATTGTGGTGAAATACAAAACAAATGATATGTCTGCTTCAATTCCTCTAAATCCATCACACCTATGTACATATGATGTTCATCCATATCTTCAATAGAAACCTGTATTTTTTTATTATCAATTTGATATATCATAATATCCTTCTTTCATAAAAAAATAGAGGTCTCCCCTCTATTTTTTAGAATCAATTAAATGTAACAAATCTTGAACAGTGTTTAATTTTAATAATTCTTCATCTTCAAATTCAACACCAATTTCTTCTTCCAATTCAAAAACCAAATCTACTAAATCTAAAGAATCAATTCCTAATTCTTTAAAATTAGAATCCTTTGTTAATTCTTTCCCCTGTAACTTTGGTTCCAATCTTTCTTTTAACTTATCAAAATATTCCATTTCTTAGTCACCTCTCCATGTATTATATCCACATTTATATAAAATTACAATACCTCTGCTCATCTTGTCTTTGATATTTTTGTATATCAATCTTACAAGACAATAAAGCATCTAAACAATTTTCACTAATCAAAAGTTCTTTTTTATCTTTTGATAACTGCTTTATATAATATTCCAGTTTTGATGCTTCACTCCTATTTTCACAACACCACAAAGCTTCTAATGTCTTTGCATGATGAGATTTGGTATACTTAGCACATTGAGGAAGTCTAAAAAAATGTTCTTTTAATCTTTTTTCAATTTGATTTGTAATACCTGTATATAATGAATGATCCTGACACCTTAATATATAAACATAATACATACTATCACCATATCTATTATACACAAAAATAACATCTTATACATAATATAACCATATTTTTAGATAATTATTCATACATACACATAAATTACACATCTTTTCCACAGTATCTTCATATCCAATTAGTATACTTTGTATAGAATTTTTGGTTAATTTCATTAACCTTTATATAAGGAGGAATATATAGTGTGTGGAATAGTAGGATTTTTACCTGGTTATCAAGAGGCATCTATTGATTTAGAAAATATGCTTACAAGAATAGCTCATAGAGGTCCTGATGATGAAGGTATGTATATAGATGATTTTATAGCTTTAGGACATAGAAGATTATCTATTATTGATATATCTGGTGGAAAACAACCCATGAATTATCAAAACTATATGATTGTATTTAATGGAGAAATATATAATTATAAAGAATTAAAAGAACAATTAATTCGTTTAGGACATTGTTTTCAAACAGAAAGTGATACAGAGGTTTTATTACATGCTTATCAAGAATATGGTTGTGATATGTTGAATTTTCTAAGAGGGATGTTTGCTTTTGTTATATATGATAAAGATAAAAAAGAAGTTTTTATGGCTAGAGATCATTTTGGTATGAAGCCTTTGTATTACTATTATGATTCAAAGCATTTATTATTTGGAAGTGAAATCAAAGCGTTTTTAGATCATCCTTATTTTATAAAGGAGTTTAATGAAGATGTTTTAGATATTTATTTAAAATTGAACTTTGTATCTGGAGACAAGACTTTCTTTAAAAATGTCAAACAATTATTACCTGGACATTATATGATTTATAAAAATCATGAAATCATTATCAAACAGTACTATACTTTAGATTTTAAAAAGAGTAGTGTGAAAGAGGATATTGAAAGTGTTGAAAACATACTTGAAGATTCTATATCTCATCATATGATCAGTGATGTTGAAATAGGTTCATTTCTTAGTGGTGGTATTGACTCTTCCTATCTTGTCAGTGTAGCAAGACCAAATAAAACGTACACACTAGGATATAGTGATCAACGTTATAGTGAAATAGAACTTGCTAGAGATTTAACACATCAGTTGGATATTGAAAATTATAGTCGTATTGTGAGTAAAGATGAATACTTTAAAGTCTTACCAGATGTCTTTTATCACATGGATGAACCTCTCGCTGATCCATCTGCCATTGCGTTATATTTTATTAGCGAACTTGCAAGTCATGATGTTAAAGTTGTCCTTTCTGGTGAAGGTGCTGATGAAATCTTTGGAGGCTATAATACATATAGAAGTGAAATTGATCAAGGTCTCTATGGAAAAATTCCCTATGGTTTCAAAAAAGGTATAGCTCGTTTGGTTAAACATGCACCGGAGTTTAGAGGTAAAGATTTTTTAATCAGAAATGGATCAACTGTAGAAGAAAGCTACTTAGGTGTTAATCCCGTATTTCATCATAAAGAGTGTCTTTCTCTTTTGAAAAATAAAGAAACTGTACATCAACATGATGATATTATAAAACAATTGCCTGATATCACTCAAGCCTCATCTTCAATACAAAAAAAGCAATCTGTTGATTTAAGAATGTGGTTTGTTAAGGATATATTACAAAAAGCTGATAAAATGACAATGGCCCATTCTTTAGAAAGCCGTATGCCATTTACTGATAAATATGTTTTTGAAGTTGCTTCATATTTAGATGACACACAAAAAGTAACGACTGAAAATACAAAAGTCTTGTTAAGACAGGTTGCAAAAAGAAGTATTCCTAATCATGCATATGATAGGAAAAAACGTGGTTTTCCTGTACCCCTTAGAGAATGGATCAGAGAAGATGATGTCTATCATACAATCTACGATAGTTTCCAAACCCCATTCATGACTCAATATTTTCATAATGAAAAGATCATCAAATTACTTGATGATCATAAAAACAAGAAGAAAGATTGTTATAAAAAGATATGGACATTATATACTCTATCATTATGGCATCAAATCTTCTTTGAAGAAGAGTATAAAAAAAGATGATTTCAAATCATCTTTTTTTGTATTATTAATCTTGAACAGCACACATGATTTCGCCAGTTACGGCAATCTCATCTTCCACACGTGCTTCAATAGAAGCAAAGTAAATACCTGCTTTTTCTTTTAATAATGTCACTTTTAAAGTTAAGACATCCCCAGGAATAACTTGTCTTTTAAATCTTGCTTTATTAATTCCAGCAAAATATCCAATCTTTCCTTTATTTTCTTCTTGCGATAATAATAGGACACAACCTGTTTGTGCAAGTGCTTCTATAATCAAAACACCAGGCATAACATGTTTTTGTGGGAAATGTCCCATATATTGCATTTCATTAGCAGTCACACATTTTCTACCAATGATTGTTTTTTGATCTTCACTAATAGATTCAATAGCATCTACTAATAAGAATGGGTATCTATGAGGAATAATTTTTTGAATATCATTTGAATTGTATAACATTATTCACCACTCCATTTCTTAAATATTAATGATGCATTATGTCCACCAAAACCAAGTGAGTTATTCATCGCATATTGAATATCTTCTTCTCTACCTTCATTAGTGACATAATCCAAATCACATTCTTCATCAGCATTTTGATAATGAATTGTTGCAGGAATATAACTTTCTTCTAATGCTTTGATACAAATCACTGATTCTAATGCACCACTTGCTCCAAGTAAGTGACCAGTATAAGATTTTGTAGATGAAATTGCAAGATTTTTAGCATGTTCTTTAAAGGCATATTTCATCGCTGCAGTTTCTGTTTTATCATTTAATGGTGTACTTGTCCCATGCGCATTAATATAGTTAATATCTGATGCATGAATGTTTGCATCTTCAATGGCTTCTAACATGGCTTTTCCACCACCACTACCATCACTGATAGGTGCAGTAATATGGTAAGCATCACATGTTGCGCCATATCCTACAACTTCACCATAAATATGTGCACCTCGCTTTTTCGCATGTTCTAATTCTTCTAAGACAAGAACAGCTGCACCTTCTCCCATAACAAATCCACTTCTGTCTTTATCAAAAGGAATAGATGCACGATTTTTATCAGTACCTGTATGCAAAGCTTTCATAGATGCAAATCCAGCAACTGATAAAGGCGTAATAGAAGCTTCACTTCCACCAGCAACCATAACATCTTCATAACCATCTCTAATTTTATGGAAGGCTTCTCCAATTGCATTTGTTCCTGCAGCACATGCAGTAACACATGAAGACACATGTCCTTTCGCATGTAAGTCTATTGCGACACTTCCTGCAGCTAAGTTAATTAATGTCATTGGAATAAAGTATGGTGATACTTTAGATGGTCCTCTATTCAATAAAGATTGTTCAGCTTTTTCAATAGACTCAACACCACCAATACCAGAACCAATAATCACACCAAAACGATCTTGATTGATTTGTTCTAAATCTAAAGAAGCATCTTCAACAGCTTGTTTTGCAACAATTCTTGCAAATTGAGTAAAACGATCATTGAATTTCATTTCTCTTTTAGTGAAATAAGCTTCAGTATCCAAATCTTTCACTTCTCCAGCTAATTTAACTTTAAAATCTGTTGTATCAAAATGTGTAATTTCATCAATGCCACATACTTGTTCTTTGATACTTTTCCATGTCTGTTCTACAGTATTACCAATTGGAGAAATGGCTCCCATTCCTGTTACAACAACTCTTCTTTTCATACTTTCCTCCTACATAACCATACCGCCATCTACATTGATGACTTGTCCTGTAATATATTTCGCATCATCACTTGCTAGAAAATAAGCAAGATTAGCAACATCATTTGCTTCTCCCATTGTATGAAGTGGAATCGCATTTAATATACTTTCTTTTGTTGTTTCATTTAATACATCTGTCATATCTGTTTCAATAAATCCAGGTGCAATTGCATTAACACGAATATGACGAGGTGCTAATTCTTTTGCGATTGATTTTGTAAGAGCTATAACACCAGCTTTACTTGCTGCATAATTTGCTTGTCCTACATTCCCAATCAAACCAATTACACTTGCCATATTAATAATCACACCAGATTTTTGTTTCATCATAATACGACTTACAGCTTTGATTGTATTGAAAGTCCCTTTTAAATTAACATCAATAACATCCATGAAATCCTGTGTATTCATTTTTAATAATAAACTATCTTTTGTAATCCCTGAATTATTGACAAGGACATCAATTGATCCTAACTCTTTATGAACATCTTTCATCATTTGTTCCATCTGTTCATAATTTGATACATCTCCCTGATAAAGCATAGCTTGTACACCATAGCTTTCACATACTTTTTGTACTTCTTTTGCCTTATCTTCGCTTCCACGATAATTAATAACAACGTTATATTTTTCACTCGCAAATTTTAAAGCTATTGCTTTACCAATTCCACGACTTGCTCCTGTAATGATAGCAACTTTACTCATCTTTTAACGCTCCTAACATCTTATTCAAATCTTCAATACTGTCTACACTATATACTGGTATAGATTTGTTTGTCTTTTTCACAAAACTACTTAATGCATGACCTGGTCCGATTTCTACGAAGGCTTCTACTCCATGATCAATCATGTATTCTAATGATTGATAGAAATAAACGCTTGATTTTATTTGTTTAACTAAAATATCTATTAAAGAACCATCTTCTTCTTTACCAGAGACATTATAAACAACTGGTAATTCTGGTTTAGAAATCTGATGTTTTTCTAATTCTTCTTTTAACTTATATGATGCTTCTTCTAATAAAGGAGAATGGAATGCTCCTGATACTTTTAATGGTAAAATACGTTTTGCACCAGCTTCTTTTAAGGCAACAGTTGCTTTTTCTACCCCTTCATTTGTTCCAGTAATAACAATTTGTCCAGGGCAGTTATAGTTGGCAATGGTTACACCATCAATTGGAGAGATGACTTCTTCAATTTTGCTTGCATCCATAGCAAGTACAGCTGCCATAGAAGTTGTTCCAGCTGGTAAAGCTTCTGACATAATTTGTCCTCTATGTCTCACAATCTCAATCGCATCACCAATTTCAAATGCTTTTGCATAAGCTAATGCTGAATATTCACCTAATGATAAACCAGCAACATAACTTGGACAAATTCCATGGGCTTCAATAACTTTTGCGATAGCTAAAGAAGTTGTTAAAATACATGGTTGTGCATATGATGTTTCATTTAATGTTTCAGCAGGCCCTTCAAAACATACTTTTTTCACATCAATATCAATATTGGCTTGATCATAAACATCTCTTGCTTCTTGAAAAGCATCATAGAATTCTTTTCCCATTCCTACATATTGAGCACCTTGCCCAGCAAAGATAAATCCTATCTTCATAGATTTTCCTCCATTTCCTTTACATACTCATTTATTAAATCCTCGACATGTTTCATTTCATGAATCTGACTTGCTTGTGTTCCTACAAAAACCAATCCATTATCTACATTTCCAGATACACTTTGGATTAATGCTTCACTAATACAATAAGGTGTATCTTCTGGATGACATGGAATCATGCAATCAAGACAAGATTTCATGCAAATATTTCCTCTTTCTCTTGTCTTTTTTACAAACTCATTAACAACAGCTCTTCCTGGAAATCCTGTTGGACTTTTGACAATTTCTATATCTTCTTTTGAAGCATTGATTACAGTTTGTTTAAATGCATCACTGGCATCACATTCATATGTTGCTATAAAGGGGGTAGCAATTTGTACGCCAGTTGCTCCTTGTTTGATGAATTTGGCAATCTTTTCACCACAATCAATACCACCAGCTACAAATATTGGAATTACCTTTTTAAACTTTTCTTGAAAAGGTTGTATTTCTTTTTTTACATCTTCTAAGATATCTTCTAATTTTTGGCAAGTTCCAGCAAGTAAGTCTTCTTTTTTAAATCCAAGATGTCCTCCAGCTTCACTTCCCTCAATAACGACAAAATCAGGTGCATATTGATATCTTTTTTCCCATACACGACAGATGAGTTTAATGGCTTTACCACTAGATACAATAGGGGCTAACATGGCTTTTCCTTTTGCATATTTAGGTAAATCTAATGGTAATCCAGCACCAGAGATAATTGTGTCACAACCACCTTCAATTGATGCATTGACATACTTTTCATAGTTATTTCCTGCAACCATGATATTGACACCAATTAATCCTTTGTTTTTAGCAATATCTTTAGCTTTTCGTATATGATATTTTAGAGCTTCACAATTGGCTTTCACAGAGTCTTTACGAAATCCTTCAAAATTATATCCTGGGTGAGCAGCAGAAATAACACCCATTCCACCACATTTAGCAACATGTCCAGCCAATGATGACAAGGAAACACCGACACCCATACCACCTTGTATAATAGGAATATCTAAGTGTTTATCTTGAATTTTTATCATTTTATAGTTCCTCCATAGCCTTTGTAATATTTTGATAAGCTTGTTTTGTTGAACTCATTAAATCATCTAATATTTCTTGCATTGGTTTTGTTTCTTTGACCATACCTGCAATTTGTCCCATCATGACAGAACCCATTTTCATATCACCTTCAGTAACGGCTTTTCTTAAAGCACCTAAAGTTAATTTTTCAAGTTCTTCACGACTTTCTAAATGTTGTTCAAGTTTTAAATACTCTCTAGACATTTGATTCTTTAAAATTCTTACTGGAGTATTTAAACTTCTACCAGTCACAACTGTATCTGTATCCTTAGCCTTAATAACAGCTTGCTTATAATTATCATGTATTGGACATTCATCAGCAACTAACAAACAAGTTCCAACTTGTACACCACAAGCACCTAAACTTAGTGCAGCAAGTATACCTCTACCATCACCAATACCACCTGCTCCAATCACAGGAATGCTCACAGCATCTACAACTTGAGGTAATAAAGCCATTGTTGTCATTTCACCAACATGACCTCCAGATTCTCCACCTTCAACAATGATTGCATCTGCTCCAGCTCTTTCCATTCTTTTTGCAAGACCTACGCTTGGTACAACTGGAAAAACCTTAATTCCCGCATTTTTAAATTTTTCCATATAAGGTCCAGGGTTTCCTGCACCTGTTGTTACAACTGCAACTTTTTCTTCACAAATGACATCAACGATTTCACTTGCATAAGGATTCATCAACATGACATTAACACCAAATGGTTTATCTGTTAATTCTTTACATTTCTTTATTTCTTCACGTGTTTGATTTGCATCCATTGATCCTGTTGCGATAATACCTAAACCACCACAGTTAGAAACACATGCTGCAAAAGTCGCAGTTGCGATATTTGCCATAGCTCCTTGAATAATCGGATACTTGATATTTAACATTTTATTTAACATTCTTTTTCCTCCTTACCATCAATCAATGTTGCTCCAAAAGTTAATCCTGCTCCAAATCCAACTAAAATCACTCGACTCTTATAAGTGATACATCCTTTGTTATAGGCATCATGATAAGCAAGTGGAATACTTGCTGCTGATGTATTTCCAAATTCTTGTAAATCCATAAAGAATTTAGAGATATCGACTTTCATCTTTTTAGCGACATGATTAATAATACGATAGTTAGCTTGATGAGGAATAATCATATCTATATCATCTATTGTATATCCTGATTGTTTTAAAACTTCTTCGATAGCTTCTTGCATAGCTTTAATAGCAAATCTAAAGACATCATTACCTTGCATTGTTAAAAAGTGAGTTGTTGCTTCTTTATTATGCAAGCTATCAATTAAAGGTAATCCCTCAGCTTTTAAAACACCTTTATTATCTCCCATACTATTTGCATAATGATATAAAGCCACATCCCCTTTTTCTATAATCATAGCTCCTGCACCATCACCAAATAATACACAAGTTCCCCTATCAGTCCAGTCAATCATCTTACTTAACGTTTCACTGCCAATCACTAAAATACGTTTGTATCTATTTAATAAATCACTTGCAACTTGCAAGGCATATATAAACCCACTACATGCTGCATTTAAATCAAAAGCAAAGATATGTTGATCATTTAAACCAAGTTTTTCTTGTACAAGACAAGCAGTTGATGGTGTTAAACAATCAGGTGTCATTGTAGCAACAATGATAGCATCAATACTTGTCTTATCTATATTGCCATTTTCTATAGCTTGTAATGCTGCACGACAAGCCAAATCACTTGTATTTTCATGATAAGACACATAACGTGTGGAAATACCTGTTCTTTGAACAATCCATTCATCACTTGTTTCAACAATTTCTTCTAGATCTTGATTATTGATAAGTTGTTTTGCTTTTGCATAACCTGTTGATAATATCTTGATTTTATTCATTATATACTTCCTACCCTACGAAATTTTTCATATCTTTTTTCTAACATATCTTTTTCTTTTATATTCATTAATTCTTTAAGTTGATCAGCAATATACTTATCTAAATCATGTAAGACAAGTTTTAAATCATTCTGTACACCACCTAATGGTTCTTTCACAAGATAGTCTACAATCCCTTTTTCATATAAATCATATGATGTTAATTTCATAACCTTAGCTGCTTCTTCTACACGTTTATCATCTTTCCATAAAATACTTGCAAAACCTTCTGGAGACAATACCGAATAAACAGCATTTTCTAACATACAAATACGATCAGCTACACTTAAAGCAAGTGCTCCCCCACTTCCTCCTTCAGAAAGTACAACACAGATAACAGGTGTCTTTAAATCTGAAAATGTATAGAGACACTCGGCAATTGCCTGAGCTTGTCCTCTTTCCTCAGCTTCAATTCCTGGATATGCTCCAGCTGTATCTACAAAAGTAATAATTGGTCTATGAAACTTTTCTGCTTGTCTAGCCAATCTTAGTGCTTTACGATAACCTTCTGGATTACACATACCAAAGTTTCTATCCAAGTTTTCTTGTAATGTCTTTCCTTTCGCTTGTGCAATAATTGTTACAGGAATATCATGAAAATATCCTATTCCTCCTATAATGGCTTGATCATCACCATAACAACGATCACCATGTAATTCATAGAAATCATGGAATAAACCATCAATATAATCTTTTGCTTTACTACGATCTGGATGTCTTGCTAGACAAACACGATCATATGGAGTTAATTGATGATAAGTTTCTTTCTTTAAATCTTCTATTTCTTTATTTAATGCATCATATTCTTCACCCATTGGTAATGATGCTTTTTTTGCTTCCAATTCTTTTATCTTTATTTCATTTTCTTTGAGGGCCATATTTAACCTCCATGTATCATTAATAAATCCGATAAGACTTTCTTTAAATCTTTTCTTTCTACAATCATATCCAAGAATCCTTTTTCTAATAAGAATTCAGATGTTTGAAATCCTTCAGGTAATTCTTGTTTAATTGTATCTTGAATCACTCTTTTTCCAGCAAATCCAATCATTGCATGTGGTTCAGCAATAATAATATCACCTAGCATTGCAAAACTTGCACTGACTCCACCTGTTGTAGGATTTGTAAGCAATGAAATATAAAATCCACCTTGATTAGAAAATCTCTTCAATGCGGCTGAAATCTTTGCCATTTGCATTAAAGAATCAATGCCTTCTTGCATTCTTGCTCCACCACTTGTACAACTGATTAATAAAGGTAATTTCTTCTTTGTTGCATATTCTACGGATTTACAAATCTTTTCACCAAGCACTTTTCCCATGCTTCCCATCATAAATCTAGAATCCATAACACATATAACAACTTTCATCTTATTGATCTTACCTACTCCACAAATGACAGCTTCATTCATACCTGTAGATTGTTTGGCTTTCATCAGTTTTTGATCATATCCAGGAAATTGTTCATTATTTATTGTCACAAATTTCTCATACATTTCTTTAAATGATCCTTCATCAGTCAAGTCTCTAATTCTTTGTCTTGCACTGATTTTGAAATGATGTCCACATTGAGGACATACATAATCATTTTGAATTAATGAAAAGTATGGTATAGATTCGTGACAAGCTTCACATTGTTTAAAAATATTATCTGGTATTTCTTTTTTTTCTTTTTGTTTATTTCTTTTTAACCAATATGAGAATTCTTTTAACTCTTGGTTTCTTTTTTTAAACAATTGATCCATTTTCTTTCAACTCCTCTATAAAGGATTGAGCAAAGCTTGTATCATAACTTCCCTCAATAAATTCTTTAGAATGAAGAACATAATAGTGAAATTTTGTATTTGTTGAAATACCATCTATAATGACTTCACTTAATGCTGCTCTCATCTTTTTAATACATTCTAAACGTGTTGGAGCAAAGGTAATGAGTTTTAATATCATTGAATCATAATATGGTGAAATCTCACACCCACTATACATTGCACTATCTACACGTACTCCTCTTCCTCCAGGTAAGTGCATAAAAGTAATTTTACCTGGTGTAGGAGCAAAATTATTATTCATATCTTCGGCATTAATACGACATTCTAAGGCATAGCCATTTTGATGAATATCTGATTGCTGATATGGAATTTTTATTCCATTGGCAATATTGATTTGTAATTTGATAAGATCGATACCACAAATCATTTCAGTAATAGGGTGTTCTACCTGAATTCTTGTATTCATTTCCATAAAATAATATTGACCATGCTTATCTAATAAAAATTCTATTGTACCGACACTATCATATCCAACATGTTGACAAGCTTTTATTGCATCTTTAAATAACCTTTCTCTAACATCTTTCTTTAAGACATGACATGGTGCTTCTTCTATCATCTTTTGATTACGTCTTTGAAAAGAACAATCTCTTTCAAATAAATGAATAACATTTCCATGTTGATCACCAACAACTTGAACTTCAATATGTTTAGGACTTTCAATAAACTTCTCTAGATACATATCATCATCACCAAAGCAAGCCTTTGCTTCCGCTTTAGCATTTAAATATTGGCTTTCAAATTCATTTTCATCTTTGATAATACGCATACCACGTCCTCCACCACCATTGCTGGCTTTAATCATCACTGGATATCCTATTTCCTGGGCAATTTTTAGACCTTGTTCTACAGTTTCTATAATTTCCTTAGAACCTGGAACAATGGGAACTCCTGCTTCTTTCATCATTTTTCTTGCTTCTGATTTATTTCCAAGCATATTGATAATATCAGGAGAAGGACCAATAAAGATGAGACCACATTGAGCTACTAATCTTGCAAACTGGCTATTTTCACTCAAAAATCCAAAGCCCGGATGAATCGCATCACAACCCGTATTACATGCAGCTTGTATAATTGCATTCATATTTAAATAAGACTGTGAAGAAAGTGGACCTCCAATACATACTGCTTCATCTGCTAATTGGACATGTAAAGACATACGATCAGCAGTTGAATACACAGCAACTGTTTGAATTCCCATTTCTTTACATGTTCTAATAATTCTTACTGCTATTTCACCTCTATTAGCAATCAGTAATTTTTCAATCATGACATCACCTTACCCTATTCTCATAAGAATTTGATCATATTCAACATTTTGTCCATCTTGAATTTCTATTGATAAGACTTTCCCACTTACTGGAGCTTTGATTTCATTCATGACTTTCATCGCTTCAATAATACATAAAGTATCACCTTCACTGACTTGATCTCCTACTTTTACAAATGGTTCTTGTCCTTGTCCACTTGCTTGATAATATGTTCCTACTAATGGACTTTTGACTTCTGTTCCTTCTTTCACTTCTTCTTGAGTCTTTTGAGTTTTTGTAGATACAGTTCTTACAACTTCTACAGGCTCTACCTCTTTTTCTAAAGTTAATTTTAAATCTCCATCTTGTAAATCCATTTTAGATATTTGACTTTCTTCAAACATCTGCATAATTGCTTTTATTTTTTCAGTATCCATAAATGACCTCCTTATTAAAATAAGCTAAGATAACTTAGCTTATTGTTTAGATTCAATTAATTTTACGATATCTTCAACTGTAACTAATGCAGCTAATTCTTCATCTGAAATTTCAACATCAAATTCTGTTTCTAAATCTAAAGATAATTCAACAGCAGCTAATGAATCAATCCCTAAATCTTCTTTTAAATTAGATTCTAATTTAATTTCATCTCCATCAATATTTAATGATTCTACTAATGCATCTCTTACTTGTTCAAACATGTTTTATTCCTCCTATATATATTTAGTTAAAACTTTTTAATTTTATACTTCAATTTTTTGAAGTAATGTCAGTATATACCCCTTTTATTCATTTGTAAATACTTTTTGTGAAATTTATTTAAAAAATTTTATATATAATTTTTTAAGCATTAAAAAAAGAAGTTAATAAACTTCCTCTTTAAACATCATTATAAAAACAATAATTAATATCACTACACAGACAATCATTGCATATTGATGCATATATGATATCACGTAATTCCCTAAAATAGCTCCCAATACAAAACATCCAATAATCCCAAAATACAAAAGACTTCTATGTAGATACTGTCGCTCTTTTGAATGAATATACAAACTTAAATTCTCAGTCCCACTTCTTAAATTTCCAATACACATTGTTGTAGCTGTAGAAAGACCATGAATTTTTCTAAAACTTTCTACCTGCATTCCACATGCCAATGAAGTTAAGCTATTTGCGATAAGATTGAAATGAAGCGGAACAAAGCATACTCCAAGTAATATAATAGCTTCTATAAGAATTGTAAGTTGTCGCCAATGTAATTTTTGTATATGTTGTAGTCTTGTCATATCGACTAACATAATTCCTAGAAAGAAAGCTAATATTGGTATAAAGTACTGCAAAGCTACATCAAAGTTTCCTTCAGATAAACGTACACCAAATAATAAAATATTTCCTGTTTGTGCATTTGCAAAAACTTCTCCTCTTTGTATATAAGAATATGCATCCATAAATCCACCTGACAAGGCAAGCATAACACCTACTAGTAATGTATCTGACATCTGTTTTTTCACAAAATCTCACCTATTTCTACTTGATTTGATTATTATCATACAACGTTGTTTTCCTCTTTTCAATACTGGTTAATCACTTTATAAATTAAAATAGGAAGTGTACACTCCCTATTTATTAGATTCAAATTGTGAACGGTATAATTCTGCATAGAAACCATTTTTAGCAAGTAATGAATCATGGTTACCTAATTCAACAATATCTCCATCCTTCATAACAATAATTGTATCGGCATCTTTAATTGTAGATAATCTATGGGCAATAATGAAACATGTTCTTCCTTCCATTAATTTATCCATACCTTTTTGAATTAAAACTTCTGTTCTTGTATCTACTGATGAAGTTGCTTCATCTAAAATCAAGATTTTAGGATCAGATAAAAATGCTCTTGCGATAGTTAATAATTGTTTTTGTCCTTGAGAGATATTGCTTGATTCTTCATTAATGATTGTATCATAACCATCTTCTAAAGTATGAATAAAATGATCTGCATAAGCCAATTGACAAGCTTTTTCCATTTCTTCATCAGTTGCATCCAATTTACCATACTTTAAGTTTTCTCTAATCGTTCCACCAAATAACCAAGTATCTTGTAAAACCATTCCAAATAAACTTCTTAAATCACTTCTTGAAAGATCATTAATATTATGTCCATCAATAATAATAGAACCACCATTCAATTCATAAAAACGCATCAACAATTTCACAATTGTTGTTTTTCCTGCCCCAGTTGGACCAACAATCGCAACACTTTGTCCAGCATGTACATGCATAGAAAAATCATTAATAATTGTTTTTTCTGGAGTATAACCAAAACGTACATGATCAAATGTCACACTACCATCCAATTGTTTTACTTCTTCACTTGAAAGAAGTGCTTGTTCTGGTTCCATTTCTGGTTCAGCTAAGAATTCAAAAACACGTTCTGCAGCTGCTGCAGTTGATTGTAATTGATTCATAATTTGTGCTAATTGTGAAATAGGTTGATTAAACTGACGGACATATTGAATAAATGCTTGTATGTCACCTATAGAAATTGTATTTCCTGATGCAAGAAAACCACCTAATAAACACACACCAACATATCCAATATTTCCAACAAAAGTTGTCAAT
The DNA here is from genome assembly GCA_002359025.1 of Erysipelotrichaceae bacterium UBA3379. Taxonomy (GTDB): domain Bacteria; phylum Bacillota_I; class Bacilli_A; order Erysipelotrichales; family Coprobacillaceae; genus UBA3379. The sequence continues at coordinate 20,988 of DEPZ01000071.1, forward strand.
GGTTGTAATAAACCAGAGAAGAATTGAGACTTCCATGCTGAATCATATAAATCATTATTATATTCTTCAAACTTTTTCACTGACTCTTCTTCACCATTAAAAGCTTTGACAACTTGATGTGCACCATACATTTCTTCTATATGACCATTTACATTTCCTAAACTTGATTGTTGTCTCGCAAAATATTTTTGAGTTCTTTTCATGATTTTTGTCATCAAGAACATAGATACAGGTAAGACACATAGTGCCATTAATGTCATTGGTATACTAATGGTTAACATCATAATAAAGATACCAATCACTGTCACTGATGAAGTCACAATCTGTGTTAAACTTTGGTTTAATGATTGAGCAATTAAATCAACATCATTTGTTACACGAGATAAAGTATCCCCACTTGAATGTGTATCAAAATAACTTAAAGGTAAACGATCCATTTTTTCAGAGATTTCTTTTCTAAAGTCATAAGCTACTTTTTGAGAAATACCTGAAGTCAAGAATCCTTGTACATAATTTAATAATGCACTCAACAAATAAATACATCCTAAAAAGATTAAAATCTTACCAATAGCATCAAAATCAATACCACCAGTATGGGCAATCTTTGCCATAATCCCTTCAGTAAGCTTATCTGTTGCTTTTGCAAGAATCTTTGGTCCAAAAATAGAAAAGACTGTAGAACCACTTGCAAATATAAATATAAATATAAATTTTATATAATATGGTCTTAAATGAGCAAAAAGCTTTTTGATTGTTCCTTTAAAATCTTTTGCTTTTTCTACTCTACCATGTCCACCCATTGGTCCTCTAGCCATTTTGGAGTTCCTCCTTTGATAGTTGTGAATAAGCAATCTCTTGATAAACTTGACATTCTTTCATCAATTGATCATGAGTTCCTTTTCCAACAATTTTCCCATTATCTAAAACAATAATTTGATCTGCGTCCATAATAGAGGCGATTCTTTGACCTACGATTAATACAGTATTTTTTGTTTTCTTTGTCAGAGCATTTAACTCTTTTCTTAAAACAGCATCAGTTTTAAAGTCTAATGCAGAAAAACTGTCATCAAAAATAAGAATTTCTGGATTTTTCGCAAGTGCTCTTGCAATAGCAAGTCTTTGTTTTTGTCCACCAGAAACATTTGTACCACCTTGTGAAATAGGTTCATCTAAACCATGAGGTTTTTGATCAACAAACTCCTTAGCTTGAGCAATACGAATCACTTCATTTAATTCTTCATCACTAGCATTTTTCGCACCATATTGAAGATTAGAACGTATTGTTCCAGAGAATAAAACACCTTTTTGAGGTACAATACCAATCATTTCTCTTAAATCATGTTGTTTAACATCTTTTACATTCACTCCATCTACAAGCACTTCACCACTTGTAACATCATAGAAACGAGGAATCAAATTAATCAATGTTGATTTCCCAGAACCTGTAGATCCAATAAAGGCTGTTGTTTCACCTGGTTTTGCAGTAAATGTAATATGACTTAATACAGCTTCATGAGCGCCTGGATATTGAAAAGTTACATCCTTAAATTCTACAAGCCCTCTTTGTTCTAGATTAAATTCTTTGACATGTTCAGGGTCTTTGATTTGTAAATCAGTTGATAAAACTTCATAGACTCTTGATGCTGCAACACTTGCACGTGGAATCATAATAAAGATCATTGCTATAAATAAGAATGACATAATAATTTGCATAGCATATTGGATAAATGCCATCATTTCTCCAATAGTTACAGCACCCACATCTAATTGTTTTGAGCCTTCCCATACAACAAGGACTGTTGCCATATTCATGATAAACATCATAATTGGCATTAATGTTGCCATTGCTCTATTCACAAATAAATTGACTTTTGTTAAATCATCATTGGCTTTATCAAAACGTTGTTCACTATTTTTTTCATTACCAAATGCACGAATAACAAGAACACCTGATAAGTTTTCTCTCATTGTTAAGTTTAATCTATCAATTAATGATTGAATAATTTTAAACTTAGGCATAACGACTTTAATCAATACAAGTAAAACAACAGTAATCACGATTAATATCATTAAAATAATCCAAGTCATACTTGTAGAATGTGTTAATGCTTTTATTAATGCTCCTACCCCCATCATTGGAGCAAATAAAACAATTCTTAACAACATAACCATCAACATTTGAACTTGTGTAATATCATTTGTTGTACGTGTAATTAATGAAGCAGTTGAAAACTTATTAAATTCAGTATTTGAAAAGCTTTCGACTTTCTCAAATACAGCTTTTCTTAAATCTCTTGCAACTCCTGCACCTACTTTAGAAGATAACAAAGCAGCAGTCATAGCAGCAAGTGATCCTATCAAAGCAATTCCAAGCATTTTTAATCCTGATGTAAGGATATATTGTGTTTGTACTTGATCAACATCTACACCAAGTTTTGAATACTCTGCTTTGACTACATTTCCAGCAGCAATCAATGATGTCGATTCACCCATTGCTTCTATTCTTGAATCAATCTCTTTTGTCATTGCTTCTTTTGTCTTTTCATCCATCATAGAATAAACTTGATAAATAGTCATTCCTTCAGGTAATTGACCGAATTGATTTTGAAATTCAGTTGAATTTGTATCCATTGAATCAAAAGTCGTAACCAATAACATTGGTTTAATCAATGCTGTTTCTAATTCATCTTTTTGTTTTGAAGAAAGATTATCTTTTAATACATACCCATCTTCTAATTTTGGAAACTTCTTTTTTATATCTTGATCTAAATCTTCATGTTCAACAAATGTATAGCTTGATGCAATCATATCTTGATCATCACCAGCAAACAACATCAAATGATCATAAGTTTCCTGACTTAATACTTCTGATAGAGATGTGTCAAATCCACCAGCTTGTATTCCGTTTGTAACAATTTCGCTCATATAATCTGGTAAAGCTAACTCTGATTGAGATTGTATGAATACAAAACCAATACAAAGTAATATAAATACCCAATATTTATAAGCATATTTACGTAACTTAATCATTATTCATTTCCCTTTCTATATTTTCTTTCATTTTTTGTATAACACCCTTAACGATTTCATATTCTTCTTTTGTTATACCTTGAGTAATAACATGTTGATAATGCGCAAGTGACTTTTCAATATCGTCCATCTTCTCTTTTCCTTTTGAAGACAATACAATATGATAGACACGCTTATCATTTTCATCTACAACTCTCTCTATAAGTCCATTTTCTAATAATCTTTTAATTCTTACCGAAAGTGTTGCCTCTGTCACACCAAGTCGGTGGGCTAAATCTTTTTGATTGGTTTCTGTATGATTTAAAATCCATAATATTTTCCCCTGATCTACAGTCATATCCTGACAAATCCTAGAAAACATCTTACCATGTAATTTCCCTATCGCACGTAATTCTTCCGTGATCTCTTCCCATTTATCAAATTTCACTTTTTCACCACCTTTACTTAGTATACTAACCATTATACTTAGTCATCAAAGTAATGTCAATCTATATGTTCATAACTTATTTTCACTCAAAATATTCATTGTATATATTTCTTTTAATATTATAAAAAATAAGTCAAACAAATTTATGCTTGACTTATTTTTCTAACCATTCAATTTCTACATCCTTTAAATGATGTGCTAAACCTATGTAGATAACTCTTCCTTTTAAATGAACATCATACTGCTTCTCTTTGATTTGTTTAATGGCCTGTTTTGCAAACTCTTTAAGATTGTCTGTGCTCTCCTTTAGATATTTAAACTCTAATACATATGAAGGAAGATTATCTTTTTTAGCCTTTAGAATGATATCACATCTTCCTTTTCCTTCTTCCCTGTTCGATATGATTTCATAGTCATTATTGAGCCACGCACACATTCCTAAAAAGAAGACATGATAACTATTTTCCTCTTTTAAATCATGGTATGAAGGCAAATTCATCAAAATGATTTTATACCTATCTATGAAATCTTCTCTTTTTGAACGTTTCAACGACTTGAACAGTCCATTCAAATCAGTTCCTGCAATATCTAGATAAAAGGCTGTCAAATTTTGAAATTCTCTTTGCACTTCCTGATTAGGTATTTTTAAGATATAATCACTATCTCCCAAATTTCTATCAATTGTCAGATATCCTGCATTGACAAGTAGTCCCCATAGGTTTTCTGTTATATTGACTTCAAAAAAACTTGTATCCATATAGACTGTTGTATCTAGTCTTCCTGTTTCAATCAGTTCTTCATATCCCCTATCAAAAGCAGCATCTCTATTTTCCATAGCTCTTTTAATCATTGTATTATTGCTGGTATTGACCCAATATGGTTCCAATCTTTTATTATCTGCATAGTTCAATATGGCCATGGATTATAAATTTCCATGCTTCCAAATCTATATCCATCATACATGCTCTTCACTTTTTCATCTAGTGACAACTCATAATACTCAAGCAGTTCTCTTGTCTCTTCTTCATCAAAGCCAAAGTACTGTAAGTAATGTTCATCTGCAACTGTGCAAACCACAAGATTGTTCAGATCACTGAAAAGATTCTCCTTGGCCACTCTTTGTATTCCAGTAAGCATAGCATACTGCAGACTATTCGATGTCTTCAAAGCGTTATGAAGCATATTAGACAAACCACTATAAATCTCATCATAGAAATCCCCTGTATAAGCTTCTATAAAGGGTGTATCGTATTCATCAATAAATAACATGACTTTCTTATTATAGTATCTTTCCAACATTGTCATTAAAAAGGACATTGCATCCACACTGGCTTCAATCTTGCCATTATCCGTATTGATAAGATCATTTAATATTTTTTCATATCTATTATCTTCTATTCTTGTTAAATTTGTAAAGACATAATCATACCTATTATATTCATTTTGCAATTGATTTTTAACCTGTCTTACAACATTGACTGCATCTCTTTTTGCATCAGCAAAAGAGATAAATATTGTAGGATACTGATTGATTTGTAAGGCATAGTCTGTTTTCATAATCTTTGTATCTTGAAAGATTTGTTTTGAATCCTTTGTAATATCGAAAAATTCTGACAACATAGACATATTGATTGTCTTTCCAAAACGTCTTGGTCTTGTCATTAATGTTACAGCATTTCCACGATCTAGAAAATCCTTTATAATCATAGACTTATCAACAACATAATAATTCTCTTTCTTCATTCTCGCATAGCTATTGAATCCTAAAGGTATTTTTTTCTTCAAATCAATCACCTCTTTTCTCTTCTCTCATTATACCATAACCTCATGTCTATTACAGTAAATATTTATACACAGTGCATTGACTTCATTTTACTTGTTAATAACTCCTCTATAAACTTTGATTTCAGCACTGGATACTCCTCTCTATCCACTAACCTAAAAAACGACATGAGTTGTAAGAGAAAAGCAACGAATAAGACAAGTGAAAGTTGTTGTAAAATGCAATACTATACTTTTTACGCATAACACCATTAAATTCTTATAAGTAATAACAGGAGCGAAAGCTCCTGTTATTTATGTTCATAAACTGTATAACCATTTCTACCATGAGATTTGGTGTTATATAAAGCAATATCTGCTTTTTTATAAAGTTCTTGGAATGTATGTCCATCCATTGGATATAAAGCAACTCCTATAGAACATGTCACATGTACTGTTTGATCATCTTTTGTATATGTTTTTTCGATATGTTGATTTAAACCTTTAATAATGTTATGAATATCATCTATATGTCTAATATCTTTGATTAAACATATAAATTCATCTCCACCTAATCTTCCAATCACATCATCATTTCTTAAATGTTCACTCATGGCTTTTGCGACATCTTTTAAAACCTGATCTCCAACAATATGTCCTAGTTTATCATTAACTGTTTTAAAATAATCGATATCTATAATACAAAATGCCTGAATAGCTTTAGGTTTTTTGATGAGATAATCTTCAATTTCATTTTCTAGAGTTTTTCTTGATAAGATTTGTGTTAATTCATCTATTTTAGATTCTTCAACAAGTTGTCTATATTGTTGTTCTTTTTGAGATAAGATTTCATTCATATTTTTTTCATCAGTGAAATCCATAATGACACCTATGTAATGAGCATCTTGTCCTGGTAGTTCTTCAAGAACTTTTATTTTCATCCATCTTTCTTTATCATTAATTGTAAAAGGAATAATCTTTTCTTGATAAATGAGACCTGATTCTAAACCATTGAAATAAGATTGTAATGATGACTTTGTATTTTCTTGAATCAATTGCTTATCTATAAAGCTTTGCGCATTGAGTTTTAATTCTATTTCATTCATTTCTCCTTCGAATGGATTATAGAATAGCTTGATCTTATGTTGATTTAAATCAAGAAGAAATGGGATATTCATTGTATTTTCTAATACACTATTAAGTATTTTATTTTGAACTATTAACTCTTCTCTTTTAGAATCAATAATACGACTTGTCTTTTTGAAATAGTGATACATAAAATATCCAATGACAATAAATAATATGACAAGTATAGCAGTAAAGATATTTAATTGAAAAATAATTTCAAAGACATCATGATTAGTCAAAACTGTAAAGATATACCAATCATTAATTCCTAATGCTTCATAAGTGACATAACGAATATTGTTTTGATAATCAAGTTCAAAATATCCACTTTGTCCCTGATTCACATTCTTTTTAATTTCATCTAATGTGATATCCCCTTTTAAAGAATATCTTTCCATTTCTTCCCATAAATTGGTACTATGAGATGATGCAAGTACGTTGTCGTTATGTGATTTACTAATATATTTTCCATCTGGTTTTGCGATTTGAAAATAATATATACTCTGATCAGCGAAATCAAGATCATTTATAAAATAATCTGCATCACACCAAACATATAAAACACCTATAACATCTGTACCCTCTTTTACTGGAACAGATAATAATATGTATTGTCTTTGCGTTTCTTCTAAATCAACTATATCGGATAAGTATCTTTCGCCTTTCATAGATGTTGTATAATAGTCTGAATCATCTATTGTTTTTTTGTCTCCTTTGGAATTGATAAGTTGTTTGTCTTGATCTACAAAGCCAACACGAATATATCGTTCACTTTGTTGAATGCTTTTTAAATTTTCTAGTATTTTCTCTTGATCATTTGTTTTTAGAGTATGAGTGAGTAATTCTAAATTAGAAAATGTTTCTTCTATTTTTTCACGGCATGACTCAGTAAATGAATCAGATATTTGATTTGCAATAACAAACTGTTTTTGTAATATTAATTCATAAATATGTGTATGAAAACCATATATACCTAGGATAATTAAAGTCAACATACCTAAAATCAAAAATCCTAAAAAGCGATTGATTTTCTTTTTACTTTTTGGCATTAGTTATCCCCCCACTTATTTTGTTATAACTTGTTCTATTAATTCCATTAATATTTTTATATCTATAGGTTTAGCAAGATGTCCATCCATTCCTGCCTCTTTTGTCTTAACAATATCTTCTGTAAATGTATTTGCTGTCACAGCAAGAATAGGAATTGTAAGAGCATCCTGTCGTTTTAACTTACGAATCAGTCTTGTACTCTCCAACCCATCCATAATAGGCATATGCATATCCATTAAGATAACATCAAATTCATTGTCTTTACTTTGTTTAAATATTTCATAAGCCTCTTTTCCATCCCATGCTTGAACAACCTCTATACCTTCCATTTGTAATAACTCTGTAGATATTTCCATATTTAATTCATTATCTTCTGCTAATAAGACTTTCTTTCCATGTAGATCAATATCTTTCTTTACTTCTACAGCTTTTACTGACTTCTTTGCAGGTTCCATTGGGATAATGATATGGAATGTTGTTCCTTTTTCAAGTTCACTTTCAACATGTATTTGTCCATCGAGATGTTGAACATCATAATAAACAATTGCCATACCCAATCCTGTTCCAGTCATATCTCGAGAGTGGAAATGTGTTTCTCGCATATAAGGTGTATAGAGTTTTTCGATAAACTCTTGTGACATACCTATACCTGTATCTTGGATAATAAATTCATATTTATTTCTTTTCCCTTGTGCTATTTCTTTGACTTTGAATGAGATTGTATCATTTTCTTTGGTGTATTTTAAAGCATTTGAAATCAAATTGACAAGTATTTGTCTTAATTTTTTCCAATCACTTCTTACATAGTCATGAATCAAATCATAATGAATTGTAAAAGTTTTCTTCTGTAATTTTGCTTGTTCTTCATAAATCATCAATGTTTCACTTAATTGATCTTTTAAAGAAAAATCATTGAATTCATAACTTACATATCCTTGTTCAGATTTAGATACTTCTAAGATATCATTAATTAAATCTAATAATTGTTTGCTTGCTATAGCGATTTTGTTTAAATAATCTTGTTGTTTTATTGGATCTATATCTTTGTTTTGAGCCATTGATGTAAAGTTAATAATAGCGTTTAATGGCGTTCTCATATCATGTGACATATTAGAGAAGAATTTATTCTTAGATTGTACTGCTGATTTGGTTGCTTCCATAGAATCTTTCATTAATTTTAATTGAGAAAGCTCTTCTTCTTTTCTTTCATTGATATTCTGGAAGGCTAAGACAACTTCGTATACTTCTTTTTTAGATTCATTATATAACATTTGAACATTCACCCATTGATTTGTCCCATTAAATATTCTTTGAAAGTCTCCACCAAAACGATGAACAGATTGCTGAACGAGTGATTTCATATGTTCAATCGAAAAGACTTGCCTGAATTCTTCATAATATTCACTCACAATTAAGTTTTCAAGATAATCTAACCAATCTTGATAATATCCTTGCGTTGGTAAATGATAACGAACTTGATCAGAGGCTTTCAACATCGCATATGTTTCTTTCTTTAAATCTATTAAATATAAAGCGTAATAAGAATCACCTAAAGCTTTTGTAATACGATTATATAATTGGTGACGTTGATTTGATTTTTTGCTTTGAATCAGCAATAAAATCAAAACCAACATAAATGAAAACACAACGATGCCATAAATCAAAATAATCTCTTGTCCACCACCAAGTAAGTTTTCATAAGGAATCGTTAATACAACATACCAGCCATTATCCATAATACTGTAATAAACACCACGTTTTTCATTTGTTAAGGATTCTATATAAGAATCATATTGATCATGTTGTCCCGTTTGTATTTCTTTAAAAAGCTCAGCCATGAAATCAGTAACTTTACTTTGTGAAACATTGGCATCACCAATATAATAACTCAATAATTCTCCCTTAGAATCTAGTATAAAATAACGACTATCATCCGGTATATCTTGAGTAGGTAAAAAGTTTGTCATTTCTCCAGGATAAATATCCAAAGCCACAACGTTCTTTGAATCTCCTATACATTTAGATAAAGTGACAACTTTCATTTTTAATCTGGCATCTGTATAGACATCACTAAATGATATATTGTCTGGGTTTTTGATTGTTTTTTGATACCATTCTTGTTGGCATGGATCGTAATTCTTATCACTTTCCATATATGTTTGGGCGATAATTTTGTCATTTAAAATAATATATGCTTCAACATTTTTAACACCTAATTGATTTTCAATATATCCTGTATATTGATCAAGGGTACTTCTTATTCTACTCTTGCTTGCTCCGCTAGCAATTAATGTATCGAAGTGTTCAGAAGCTATATTTAAAAATATTTTATACTTATCTATATAGGATTCTTCATTGATCGCAAATCTAGATGTAATTTCTACACCCATCACTTGGGCATTTTTTAAAAGTTTATCATTTGTATAAGCTAATGAAAAACCAGAGAGTACAAAACATAAAATCATGACAATAGATACAAGTACACTCAGTTTGGTCTTTTTCATTTTACCACCAGCCTTTTCTATTCACATTTTACATAGATTTCTATGAATTGACAATATATCAACTATCAATTTTATCCAATTTTCGTTATAATGATCATATAAACATACTAGAAAAGAGGAGTATGGAATGAAAGCAAAAAAGAACTTGATATTATTAATGTCTTTCGCTTTATTATTTGGCTGTTCTACCAAAGAAAAAGCCCCTCAAGGAAATGTCAATTATCGTGATAATACACCTCATATCTATACACCTGAAGCAAGTGGCGAAATAACGATAGGTAATCAAAAAGTAACTATTGATATTTCTCATACATCTTTAGGATATATTATGGTGGAATATCATGGTAATAATCCTAAAGTAAAGATCCGTATTACAAATCCTGATACCAAGGATATGTATACATATGATAAACATGAGGGATATGATGTTTTTCCACTGACTGGTGGAAATGGTTCATACACTATACAAGTATATGAAAATGTCAATCAAAATCAGTATAGTACACTTTATTCAGATCAATTTGATGTTCAATTAGAAAATGAATTTACAACATTTCTCTACCCTAGTCAATATGTCAATTATACCAATGCACCAAAAACAATAGAATTAGGAAAAGAATTGGCTAAAGAAACAACAAATGAATTAGATGTTGTAGAAAATGTTTATGAATATTTAAAAAAGAATATCAAATATGATGATGACAAAGCAAGTCTAGTACAGGCTGGGCAATTAAATGGATATATTCCTGATATTGATGAAATATTAGAAAAGAAAAAAGGTATATGTTTTGATTATGCTGCTTTGATGGCGACCATGTTAAGAACACAAAATATTCCAACGCGTATGCAAATTGGTTACGCTATTAATAATGAAGATGTTTCAAAGAGTATTTATCATGCATGGATTGGGGTTTATATTCAAGACATTGGTTGGATAGATCACCTTATAGAGTTTGATGGACATTCATGGAAATTAATGGATCCAACTTTTGCAAGTCAAAGCAATAGTAAAGAAACAAGAAATTACATATCTAATGAAAAGAATTATCAAACAAAATATTATTATTAGGGAGGATATTTATGAAATCTAAAAAAATGTCACAACAAGATTTATCTGCTTTTTGCAAGCAGATTGCTTTGATTTTACAAGCAGGGATTTCTTGTTATGAGGGAATTAGTATCATGAAAGATGATTGTCATGATAAGTTAAGTCTATCTCTTTTTACTCATATTTTAAATGATTTAGAAAATGGTGAAAGTTTCTATCAATCATTAGTGAATACAAACGTTTTTCCTGATTATATGTTAGAGATGATTCAAATTGGTGAAAGAGCTGGTCGTTTAGAAGATGTTATGTTATCTTTATCACAACATTATAATCGTGAATATGAATTAAATAAACAAATAAAAAGTGCTTTATCTTATCCACTTGTGATGATTTGTATGATGTTTTTCGTTATCATTGTTTTAATTACACAAGTATTGCCTATCTTTCAACAAGTCTTTATTCAATTAGGTACTGACTTAAGTGGATTTGCAAAGGGATTAATGAGTATTGGGCATGTGTTATCATCATACTATTATATTTTTATGATTATCATTCTTGTTATTGTTGGATTCATTTATTATCTAACAAAAATAAATAGAAATAAATTACAATCGTTAATCTCTCGACTCTTCTTTACAAAACGCTTATCTTTAAATATCGCAACAGGTCATTTTACAAGTGGTATGGCTATAGCGTTAAGTAGTGGTTTAGATATTGATGAGAGTGTGGATATGGCTAAAAAGTTAGTTACAAATCAAGAACTCTTAAAGAGAATTGAACATTGTCAAAAATTATTAGAAGATCAAGTAGATATTTCTACTGCATTGATTGATTCAAAAATATTAAGTGGTATGAATGCCAGATTAATTCATATTGGTTTTAAAACAGGAGCTATTGATCAAGTTATTCACCAGATTGCTTTACGATATGATGAAGAAACTTCACAAAAAATAAGTTCTATGATTTCTATTATTGAACCAACTTTGGTTGCTGTATTATCAATTATTGTGGGTATTATTTTATTATCAGTGATGTTGCCACTTATTGGTATTATGTCTAGTATTGGGTAGGTGAGATTATGAGTCACTATCAACTTTATAAACGAAAAAGATCTTATATATGGTTTGTTGGTGTTTTGATATCTGTTTTGATTTTTGGTATTTTAGTGGTGGGTATACAGTCTTTTTCTAAGAATACATATTTAGAACAATATCATAGTCTTGAAAAGGCACTGCAAAGAAGTATTGTTCAGTGTTATGCACTAGAAGGACAATATCCAGAAAGTCTTGATTACTTAAAAGAACATTATGGGCTTGTTTATAATGAAGATTTATTTTATGTAGATTATCAGCCTATTGCTAAAAATATAAAACCGAGTATTTCTATACTCTATAAGGAATAAGATATGAAAAAGCATATGATGGATGTCTTATTTGTCTTGCTTGTGTTTTGTTTATTTACTTTAACTTCTTTGAGTGTTGTCTATGTTGGTTTAGAGGTTTACCAAAATACAACAGAGACAATGGATCAAGAATTTCAAGTCAATACATCTTTTCAATATATTATTGAAAAGATCCGTCAAAACAATACAAATGATTCTATTGATATTGTAACAGTAGAAGACAAGCAAGCTTTAAGATTAAAACAACGTTATAACAATCAAGACTATTATACTTATATATATCAAGATGAAAAACAATTAAAAGAACTCTTTATCAGTGCGAATCAAACACCTCATATAAAAGATGGAGATACAATTATGGATATTTCTAAGTTCCATATTTCTGTTGTTAATGAACATTTATATCGTTTAACAATAGAATTTGATGATGGATATGAAGAATCTCATTATATCTCTGTTCTATAGAAAGTAGGTTATTATGAAAAGATTACAGTCAACACGTTCGAGTTTATTTTTAATGGAATTGATTATTGCGATATTCATCTTAACAGTTGTTAGTGCTATATGTTTAGAAATCTTTGCATATAGTCATACAATGAATAAAGAGAGTCATAATCAATTGCAAGCATCTTTAAAAGCACAAGATATAGCTGAAATTTGGTTAAGTCAAGAAAAGAGTTCTGTAAATGATCAATACTATGATGCTTCTTGGAATGAAGTCTCTTTAGAAAAAGCAGTCTATTCATTAAAAACACAACATACCAATGAATCATTAGACATTACTGTCTATGAAGATCAAGATATCATTTATACATTACATGTTGATAAACATGTTCCATTAAGAGGTGAAGATTATGAATAAGAAAACTCACTTTCGTTTCAATATAGGGATTTCTTCATTTATTCTTGTCTTTGTCACTTTGTGCTTAGTGACTTTTTCTGTATTAACACTTGTTAGTGCGAATGCGAATCAAAAATTAAATGAACAAGTTATTGATCAAGTGAATCAATACTATGAGATGTCTAATCAAGCCAATCATAAATTGGCATCTATTGATCAAATATTATATCAAATAGATAAGCAAACCCAGGGAGAAGAACAATACTTCCAACAAGTCTATGATAAATTATCTATTCATGATAGATATTATTCATTTTCTATTGAAGGAAAAACACAAAGATTAAATGTAAGAATCGAACTTCTCTCACCTGAAGAAAATCAACCCTATTACAAAGTTATCCAATGGGCAAAAGAAAATACGAAAGAATGGACACCTGATCAACAATTAGATATCTATGGAGGTTAAATATGGATATTAAAGAATTACTATTACATGCAAAAGAAAACCATGCATCTGATATATTTATCATTGCTGGTCTTCCTATGAGCTATAAAGCTATGAATAAAATACATCAAATCGATGAAACAGCATTAACATCTGCTGATACTGAAAAATTAGTCTATCAAATCTATGAACTTGCTAATAAAAGATCTATAGATCATTTCTTAGATAAAGGTGACGATGATTTTTCATTTTCTCTTGCTGGCATCTCTCGTTTTCGTGTCAGCACATATAAACAACGTGGTTCTCTAGCCGCTGTTATACGTATTATTACATTTGATTTACCAGATCCTCAAGAAATGCATATCCCTCAAGATATCATTGAACTTGTCGATATACAAAAAGGTCTTGTCCTTGTGACTGGACCAGCTGGTAGTGGAAAAACCACAACATTATCTTGTATGATTAATCATATCAATCAAACTCAAAATAAACATATTATTACATTAGAAGATCCAATTGAATATCTTCATTCTCATAAACAATCTATTGTCTCTCAACGAGAAATCTCAATTGACACAGAAAGTTATGTAACAGCTTTACGTGCTTCACTTAGACAAAGTCCTGATGTGATCTTACTTGGTGAAATGCGTGATTATGAAACAATGAATGTTGCTATCACTGCTGCTGAAACAGGACATACAATTATTTCAACACTTCATACAATTGGTGCAGCTAAAACAATTGATCGTATTATTGATGTTTTTCCTTCATCACAACAACATCAAATTGCTGTCCAATTGTCACTTACACTACAAGCTGTTGTCTGCCAACAACTGGTACCTGCCTTAGATGGAACATTGGTCCCTGCTTTTGAAATCATGACAATGACACCAGCTATTCGTAATTTAATTAGAGAAAACAAAATTCATCAAATCGATGGTATGATAGCATCTTCATCTAAGCATAACATGATTTCTATGGATACAAGCTTATATAACTTATATAAAAATAATATTATCTCTGATAAAACAGCACTTAATTATTCTACAAATCCTGAGATGATGAAAAAGAAGTTAAACTTATAAAAACTGACCTAAAAGTCAGTTTTTATTTTCTTTCAAAATATAGGCAATATCCTTATCACTATACTGATACATCTTTATCAACATATATCCTAAATCAATGCTAATTAGAAGAAATATAAATCCCAATAATAACAAACATTGAAAAACACTTGGTTTCATTATCAACTCATAAACAATGACTTCTATAAGTAATATAGATAAAATCAGTAGATCTTGTTGAAAGTACTGAAACATATACATATGTTTCACTTTTGAAAAAGAAAGAGATAATGAACATAAAAGGGATAAACGATATTTCATCAAATTAATATATTTGTTATGTTGATAGAGAGTAAACATGACTCCTACAACAATAATTATCCCCATAACAATCAAATAAATCATATGATAAATATTCATATGAGCTAGCTTTTGATAATAAGGTGTATATATACTATTGTATACACTAATATTTTCATTAGCTTCATATGTCTTATAATCTTCTTTTATATTTTGGGATTGTATTTGATACAATGAAGAATTATTCATGAAATAATCATATTGTGTTTTGTATTGGTGTGAATGATATTTGGTTTGTAGTTTCTTTATAAAAGAATCATAATCATAATAAATCTGAGGTTTATGATCAAGGAGTTTTTCTTCAATGATATCTTTGATAATAAATGTTTCTTCATAAGTTTCACCACCTAGTTGATAGTGAAGTGTGAGTGTTTGATTGATTAACGATTGATTTGATAATATATCTGCAAGATATTGATTAATAAGTATTTCGTTGTTTTGAAGATGAATATCTTCAAAATCATCATTTTCTATATAAGGATAAATATTGGCTTGATAATATTTATTATTTATGAATAAAGGTTCAAATAAGACCAAGGGTGTATCACTTATAGTATTTTGAGTATAGTTTGTGATATAAAGAATATGACTATTTCTTGCATATTCTCTAATAGGAGGATGAAAGACTTGGCTTTCTATTTGAAGAAGAAACAATCCAATCATTCCTAATCCTACAAGATAGATTATAAGCATTCTTTTTCTTGTAGGTAACATCTTGTTGATATATTTCTTTAATCGATTCATGTGTAATGAATAATGAATAGATTTTAATGATTCTAATGTATTCTTTTCTTTGATGAGATGAATATGTTGATCTTTGATTTCATACATGAAATCAATATAACTTACAAGTTCTTGTTCATTATGTGATGAAATAAGAACTGCACTTTCTTTTGAGAGTTCTTCTAATAAATCAAGAACTCTTTTTCTATTTTCATAGTCTAATGAAACAGTTGGTTCATCACAAAGTATAATTTGAGGATGTGTCAGTAAAGCTCTTAAAATACCAACTCTTTGTCTTTGACCTCCTGATAATTCTTGGGGATAATGATCTAATAATGGAGTGAGTCCTAAAACTTCTATCATATGTGTATCATGTATATCAAAAACTTCCTTAACAATTTCAATATTCTCTCTTACAGTGAATTCATCTATCAATTCATAGGATTGAAAGATAGAAGCAATTCTACAGTCTGGTGATATTTCTCTTTTGCCATGTTCAAATGTTTCAAATCCAGCAATAATATGCAGTAGTGTTGTTTTTCCTGATCCACTTTTTCCTTTTATATAATAGATACCTGGTTGATCTATAGTGAGTGAGACATCTTTTAAAACAGTTTTATGATGATACTGTTTTTGAATGTTTTCTAGCTTGATATACATAGAAAATTCCTTCTAATAATAAAGTTATGATTATTGTCATAACTATTGACAATATAAGTATGATTGAACTGTTTTGTATTAACTCACTATATCCTTGTTGATTTGCATATGTGTTAATTATTGTACATAGTTTATCAAATGATAAACTATAAATAATGATATCTAATAATAGAATTATACTTATTGGTAATAAGATATATACTTTTATAGATTGATGATAGTGTTTTAATATCTTAACTTCTTTGTTATAGGTTTTTCTTTGAAGTATTAACATAAGCATATATATTCCTATGACACCAATGACCATTATTCCTACAATAACATATGATAAAGTAGAATATGATGAAATTGGAGTTGTTGATGTATTTAACACAGAATCAGGGTAAGCAACAAATGTGCTATATTTACCACCTAGTAATTGATTTACTTGATCAGCAATCGCTTGATTATCCTTGGAAGCATCAGTCATGAAATATATATATACATATTTCAAATAATCATCATGGAATTTAAAGCTTTTTGACATGAGTTGATCAAAATCACCAGCTTTAAAAAATAATCTATGTTCATATTGACTATCTTGATATGTAATACCAGTAATCTTTATTTTAGGGACTTGTACATCTAAACCAATAAAAGAAAGATCATATGATTTTAAGAGTATATCCTCTACTGATGAGAGTTGTTGTTCTTGACGTAGTTTTTCAGCCAATTCCATACTCACAATCACTTCTTGGCTATTTGTTGGATAATCTCCATATTTTAAATCCAATGTATTGATATCAAAGATTTGATATGCGACAACTTCTTGATTCTTACCAAAACGCATATATGGATAAAGAGGACAAAGCAATTCTCCGTTTTCATTTCTTGTAAATCCGTCATAGGCTCTTAAATCACTCGTTAACTCAAAGTTTTCATCAAGAGTACGTCCTGTTTGTCTTTCATATTCTAATTCTTCTTCTAGAATCTTTTTCCATTGATAATAATAATCTTTATATGGTTCATTTGTTTGTTCATGTCTGTCTTCTTCTTGTTTTATCGCATCTTTTAATTCATTGAGATTCATTGTGGGTGTCAAAGTTTCAACAAATGATATATGAGATGCTGCAAATCCTACTTGATAACCTATAACACTATTGATATTATCTTTGACTTTTTGAATATCAGCTTGATCATATAGATCTCCTCTTTGTGTTTCTTGATCTAATGGTTGTGTCACAATAATATTATCTGAAGTTAACCATTTATTTCTTTCTTCAATATTTCCTTCTATAGAAAATAGAAATGAGTTCATAATAAGTAATGTTAATATCATAATAGATACAACGATAAATTTCATGAATTGTAATGGTAAAGAATGAAGGATTCTTTTAAATTGGAATTGTATATTATTTTTATAATTCATTAATGTTTGATTCAAGATGATTTGAGATGTTTGATGATGTGTGATATCTTTTTCTACATGTCCTTCTTTTAGATAAATACTTCTATTGGCATATTGATCATTTAAGTCTTTTTCATGTGTAATTATAATAACTGTATGTTTTTGAGATATATTCTTTAAAACATTCATTATGATTTTGGTATTTTCTTCATCTAAACTTGCAGTTGGTTCATCTAATAAAAGATAGTCATAATCAACTAATAAACTTCTTATAATTTGAACTCTTTTCTTTTGACCAACAGATAAATTCTTTACCAATTTATCTTTATGTTCACTCATATCAAACATATCAAGATATGTTTGAATATTTTCCTTAGAAACCAATTTCAAGTTATCTAAAACTGACATATTTTCAAACAAGCAAATATCCTGTTCAACATACTCAATATGTCCCTCTAAAACAAAATCCCCTGTATAATCACGATCTAATCCATTCATAATTCTAGATAATGTCGATTTCCCACTCCCACTAGGTCCCATGATAAATATCATACCAGTTTGATTGATTTCTAATGAAATATCATCTAATGCTTTGACTGTATTATGTTTATTATGATAGATTTTTGTAATATGTTGTAGCTTCATAGATGATTCCTCCCCTCAATTTTATTATATATGATTCATCTTGATACATAGAACAAAAAGATACTTTTGAAAAAACTGGTTATTATGAATAAGAGAATTGTTTAAAACAATTCTCTTATTCAATAATTTCTTATATACTTTACATGAAAATATTTTCTTGTGTCACCACAATGACATAAAATTGCTCTAGACTAAACCTCAACAGCTACGCTACATTATATGAATAAAAGCAACATTGAATGGAATTAGGGATTTTTTCATAAATATATATCTTTTTTATACTTTTATTTTATGAATAAAATGAAGTATCATCAAGTGCATTTTTTTACATAAAATTCTATTCATATATTAAAAATGTAACTTAGAAATTTCAGCTATACATTCCATCATTTTTTCATCTTGTCCGCTTTCTTTATAAAAATCTTTTATTAATTTTAATACAATTAATATAGCATCTTTATCATTTGAATCATATGCGACTTTTTTCATATTTAACATTGCTTTTTCTTTTCTTTCCATGTTTGCATGAGAAAGAAGTATTTCCAACATTCTAATACATGATTTTGTATATCTAGAAGTTGTTTTACCACATTTGTGTTTTGCTTCTTTAATGTAATATTTCGATTGATTCATTTGATCAAGTTTATAAAATGCTAATGCGTTATAAAAATCAATTCTTGGATCCAAGAGATACTCTTTTGGAATACTAGGAATATAGTCAATAATTTCTTGATAATTCTCCGTTCTTATATAATGATATAATAGATTATTATATGCACTCATTAATTGAGGTTTCATAGATAATGCTTGAAATCCCTCAATACAAGATAAAAATAATTCAGTAGCTTCTTTATAATTTCCAGATAGTGAATAAGCATATGCAATCAACCCATTAATAGCTACTAATCTTTTAATGTTTCCGGTTTTGGCAAAAATATCACGTGAATAACATGCGCATTCTATTGCTTTTGATACATTGCCTTTATATACTAAAGTGGTTGCCAAATGATAATTTAACATTGCTCTTGTTAGGGTTGTTCCTTTATATTTTTCACTTATATAATAATATTCTAATGCCTGATTAAAATTATCCATCATATAATATGTGACTGCCAGGTAATAATAATATATCTGTATTTGATAATCTTCCAAATAATATAAATATTTTTCAATAAACAGATATTCTTTTGGTTTAACAATTTGATTACTAGATATACTATAAATAAACTTTGCCAATAGATAACTGATATAATAATGTGATGAGTGAATATATTTTTCATATTTT
>DEPZ01000071.1:40870-59895 GCA_002359025.1 Erysipelotrichaceae bacterium UBA3379
TTAGAAATATTCTTTTCATTAATCCCTTCTAAGTTTCTTTCCACTTTACTTAAATAGCTTATTGAAAGTCCTGTTTTATAGCTTATATATTTTAACGTTAATCCTTTTTGAATTCGATTTATTTTAATTATTCCACCTAATTGTTTTCCCACTTTATCTTCCCCATTAACTATAAGATCAATCATACTTATAGATTTCCATTATATTACATTTTTACACACATTATATCAATACATATCAGTAAAATAAATTTTCATTTTGAAAACTCTCTATTTATATTAAATCATAAATATAAAATGCATTCAATATGAATAATTTTCCCAAATATGAATATAAAAAGTATAAATAAAACAGTTTCAACCAATCATATGAAATAATATTTTTTTAGCTAAATCAAGATATAAGATACTATTTATAATCATTATTTTTATAAAAAAAAGACTTCATGAAATAGAAATCTTTCTCTTATATTATTCTCTTATTTGACCTTGCCCATATATACGATATTGAAAAGAGGTCATTTCTTCTAGTCCAAGTGGTCCTCTGGCATGTAGTTTTTGTGTACTAATACCAAGTTCTCCACCAAAACCAAATTCTCCTCCATCACTAAAACGTGTTGATGCATTGTGATAAACACAAGCAGAATCTAATGATGACAAGAAAATACGAGCTGTATCTTGATTTTCAGTTATGATACTTTCTGAATGTTTTGTGGAATATTTATAGATATGTTCTATAGCTTCTTCTATAGAATCAACGATTTTAATTGCAAGTATATAATCATTGTATTCCTTTTGGTAATCTTCGTTTGTGGCAGGTCTACATGAAATCACTTGTTGTGTTTTTTTGTCTCCACGTATTTCTACTTGCCCATTGAATGCCTGGACGAGTTTTGGTAGAAATGATTCTGCA
Organism: Erysipelotrichaceae bacterium UBA3379; assembly: GCA_002359025.1. Lineage (GTDB taxonomy): Bacteria > Bacillota_I > Bacilli_A > Erysipelotrichales > Coprobacillaceae > UBA3379. The sequence goes on from DEPZ01000071.1 coordinate 41,783, forward strand.
ATATCTTTATGAACCAATAATGTTTCAATCGCATTACATACAGATGGTCTTTGTACTTTTGCATTGATTGTAATGTCAATGGCTTTTTGCATAGAAGCATCTTTATCAATATAAAGATGGCAATTCCCTGCACCTGTTTCAATAACAGGAACTGTTGCATTTTCTACAACATATTGAATTAATCCTTTGCCTCCTCTTGGTACAACAACATCGACATACTGATTTTGTCTAATCAATTGATAGACAACTTCACGATTTGTGTTTTCAATGAAATACACGCAAGGAGGAAGTATATCTTTAATAGCTTCTTGAATTAGATGAGTAAGATATAAATTAGAATAGTAAGCTTCTTTACCACCTTTTAAAACACAAACATTGCTAGATTTAATGCATAAACATGCGATGTCTATAGTGACATTTGGTCTAGCTTCATAGATAATTCCAAAGACACCTATAGGAACTCTGACTTGTTGTATATCTAATCCATTAGGTCTATGAATAGTTTTTATGACTTTTCCTATAGGATCGTCTAAATCTATAAGCTTTTCTATGCCTTTAGCCATAGAGAGGATTCGTTCTTTTGTTAATAGTAATCTATCTATCATAGATAGGGACATACCGTTTTCTTTGGCTTGATTGATATCTTTTTGATTTTCAATCAAGATATCTTCAATATGTGTTTGTAGAGATTGACTAATCGCAAGAATTGCTTGATTTTTCTTTTCACTTGTTATAAGTAACATCTTTCTACTAGCATCTTTTGCTTGTTGAAGTTGTTTTTCTAGTACTTGATCCATATTATCTCCTTGCCTGAAACCATGTTCCATTTTCTTTTTCATTAAATATATTCATTAAGCATTCACTATCATTTCCATTAACAATAACCATATGACATTCATTGTTATTAACAAGTTTTGCTGCTTTAATCTTTGTCATCATACCACCAGTACCAAGTCCACTAGATGCACCGCCAGCCATTCTTTCAATATTCTCATCAACTTCTTCTACAAAATTAATCATTTTCGCATCTTTATAGTCATGAGGATTTTTTGTATATAAACCATCAATATCACTTACAAGTATTAAAAGCTGAGCATGAATAACTGTAGCTAATAATGCTGATAATGTATCATTATCACCTACTTTGATTTCTTCTACAGCTAAAGCATCATTTTCATTCACAATAGGTATAACACCGTAATTCATTAAAGAAGACATTGTATGATGTAGGTTTTCTAATCTTTTTTGATCATCAAAATCATCATGATTTAATAAGACTTGTGCGCATTGTAATCCAAAGAGTTCGAATATTTCTTCATAAATCTGCATGAGTTTTGCTTGACCAATTGCAGCAAGAGCTTGCTTTTCTGGAATACTTTCTGGTTTCTTTTCAAGCTTTAATGCTCCCATACCTGATGCAATTGCTCCTGATGATACAAGTGTCACACTATATCCTTCTCTAATAAGTTTAGAGATTTGTAAAACCAAATGAAGAATTCTTTCTTTTTCTATCTTTCCATATTGATTACATAATGATGAAGATCCTACTTTTACAATAATCTTCTTAATCCCTTCTGTATTTCTTTTCATACTGTTTTCTTATCTCCTCATAGAATAAATATTTTGCTATTTCAAATCTTCCCCTATATAACTCTATATAAATAAATAAAGATGCAACCATCCATAATAACATCCATATGGAGTTCACAGATCCTATAATCATAATCACTGTCCCTGTCAATAACCAATATAGTGCATGCCTCAAAGCATAAATAAAATATAATTTAAAGTAATCTATAATATGATTATTCATGCCTTTTAATGAAGTAATCAAACACTCACTCCAAGAAAACTCATCTTTTTCCATAATATAAGGCATGGGCATCAATAAAGCAGTTAAAAATAAATAAACAAAAATACATAACAATAAATTTATCATAACCAATCCATTTTGGGTTAATTGTGGAATATCATAAAAATCAGGAACAAAAAATTCTGTCTGTATAAATGCATTTCCTAAAGAAGCAAACCATTCTATAGACAAAAAAGGAATATATTGTAAAAGTGAATAGAGCGAGGGTAAAGCACATATTAACGTTATCAACAAAATCATTCCCTTACGTATTAAATACGTTGGCGCAACTCTTGTAAAATCAATAATTCCAATCATAGAATCATGATAATCAATAGATGCATTTTCATTATCCACAAGCTTCATTGAACAATAGACATATCCGTGTGCAATTGGGCACAAAAAAAGCGACACAAAAAAAGAAAATAAGCCACTGTGCAAATATTGTGCCAATAAACTCATATAACCAATAAAGAAAAACTCTGGTATAATCATTTTTCTATTTCTTATATATATATTATCTGCTTTCTTTTTTATTACCCTAATTTTCATTTCAATTCCCCTCACATGTCTTATATTATACACTTCTTCAAGAAAAATGCAAAAGATGAATGTAAAACATTCATCTATCTTGCTTTTGATTCAATTTGTTTTAAAACCATATTTACAAATTCATCAATAGAAACAGTTGTTTGTTTTTGTTCACCATATTGACGATAAGTTACAGTTCTTTCATCTCTTTCTTTATCACCTAATACCAATTGATATGGAATCTTCTTCATTTGTGCTTCTCTTATACGATATCCTAATTTTTCTTCTCTATCATCTAATTCTACACGAATACCTTTTTCTTCCAATAATTTAAAGATTTCTTTTGAGTATTCTAAATGATATTCATTTTTAACTGGAATCACTTTAACTTGAGTTGGTGCTAACCATACTGGGAATGCTCCACCAAAGTGTTCAATTAAGATACCGATAAATCTTTCAATTGATCCAAAGATAACTCTATGTAACATAACTGGTCTTACTTTTTCACCATTATGATCGATATAAGTTAAATCAAATCTTTCTGGTAAATTCATATCTAATTGAATAGTTCCACATTGCCAAATTCTTCCAAGTGAATCTTTAACATGGAAGTCTAATTTAGGACCATAGAATGCTCCATCACCTGGATTAATCTTATAGTCTTTACCTGCAGCCTCACAAGCTTTTGCAAGAGCAGCTTCACTCTTTTCCCAGATTTCTAACTCACCAATATATTTTTCTTCTGGACGAGTAGATAATTCAATATCATAAGGTAAACCTAGACTTGTATAAACTCTATCAATGAATCCAATCAATCTTACAACTTCACTTTCAATTTGTTCAGGTGTCATAAAGATATGTGCATCATCTTGAGTAAATGTACGAACCCTAAATAAACCATTTAATGCACCACTTGCTTCATGTCTATGAACTTGACCTAATTCACCAATACGAATTGGTAAGTCTTTATAAGAATGTAAACCATTCTTATAAACTAAAATACTTCCTGGACAGTTCATTGGTTTAATTGCAAATTCTCTATCATCAACTAAACTTGTATACATATTTTCTTTATAGTTACACCAGTGTCCTGAGATTTCCCATAATTCCTTAGACATCATAATTGGTGTTTTAATGAATTGATATCCTTCTTTAGTATGTTCTTCATACCAATAGTTTTCTAATGTATTTCTAAGTAACATACCATGTGGTAAGAAAAATGGCATACCAGGAGCAAATTCACTCATCATAAATAAATCTAATTCTTTACCTAATTTTTTATGATCTCTTTTTTTCGCTTCTTCTAATAAATCCAAATGTTCTTGTAATTCTTCAGCTGTTGGTAAACATACACCATAAATTCTTTGTAATACTTTATTATTTTTATCACCTTTCCAATATGCACCAGAATGTTTTAATAATTTAAAGTTCTTACAAGCTTTTACTGTTTCTACATGAGGACCTCTACATAAATCAACAAAATCCCCTTGTCTATAACAAGTAATATTTCCATCTTCTAAATCTTGAATTAAATCAATCTTATATGGATCATCTTTAAACATTTCTAAAGCTTCTTCTTTAGAAATTTCTTCTCTAATAATACGTTTTCCATCTTTACATATTTTTTTCATTTCTTTTTCAATCTTAGGTAAATCTTCATCAGTAATAACATCATCACCTAGATCAATATCATAATAGAACCCTTCACTCACAACTGGACCAACCCAGAATTTTGCATGTGGGTAAAGATGTTTGACTGCTTGTGCCATCACATGCGCACAAGAGTGATTTAAAGTATTTAAAGCTTCTTCTTTTTTAAAATCTCTCATCTTTCTTTCCTCCTATAAAAAAGAGATTTCATCCAAAGGACGAAATCTCGTGGTACCACCTTTATTCATTATCTTACGATAACCTCTCAACCTTAACGCGGCAAACGACCTTCTCTTTCGAGTGTAGCGTATTAGGGAGTATCTTTATAAGTATTGGAAAGTTTTCACCAACCACTTTCTCTCTAAACAATATCTTTATAAAAACATATCCTAAATCTTAGCTTGTAAAGATATTTTACATCAAAGATTTATTTTGTCAAGACATCTGACTCTATTTTGTGATTTTCGTAGTTTTGTATGATAATTCCTATTCCATAAAGAAAACATCCAATCAAATAAGCAATGAAAATAGCCCATACAATCAATATCATTGACTCAACACCTAGTATCTGACCTGTATTAAAATAGGATAAATTAATACTTATATCTAAAGACTTTTTAAGAATATAAAATATAAAAAACAAATAAGAGAATAATTTAAACAATTGTGATAAAATGCTCTTTCTATGAGAATCACGCTTTTCATATTTTTTTACCATTTCCCCAAAACAATAGATAAATATAGAAACCAGTAAATATAAAATAACTTTCTTAAATAAATAATCTATATCTATATAAACAGGCTGATCTAAAGAAATCACTGGATAATTCATTTCTAAAAAACGATGTAATATGTTACCAAAAAAATATATAATACTACATAATTTTAATTTATGTGCAACATGATCAAACATATAAGCACCTCACTTTCATTAATACAATAACATATTACTGTGTAAAAGTTATGAATAATAAAAAAGAGCTTAAGAATATATCCTAAGCTCAGTATTTAAAATTATTTTACAGTGATTAATTGTAAATAACTTGTTGTACCTTTCACACCTGGAGTACCACCAGTAACTAAGATAGTTTGTCCAGCATCAATTCCGTTTTCTTTAGCAATAACTTCAGCTAAGTTTAATAAACCTTCTGTAGTATCCATTTTTTTACAGATTACAGATTTTACACCCCAGTTTAATGCTAATTTATGAGTTGTATCTTCATATGGAGTTGCTGCGATGATTGGACATTCTGGTCTATATCTTGACATTTTTCTAGCTGTAAATCCTGATTCAGTAAATGCGATGATTGCTGCAACATTGAATTTAGTAGCAATTTCAGCAACTGACATACAGATAGCTTCTGAAGTATCTTCAGTAGCTGTTCTAACAGCTTTTCTATGTAAAGAAGCATAATCTAAAGTAGATTCAGTTTTTAAAGCAATTTTGTTCATAACCATAACTGCTTCCTCTGGATATTTACCTTGTGCAGATTCACCTGATAACATGATTGCATCAGTTCCATCATAGATTGCGTTTGCAACGTCACTCACTTCTGCACGAGTTGGTCTTGGGTTTTCTTGCATAGACTCTAACATTTGAGTTGCAGTGATAACCACTTTACCAGCAGCTTTACATTTTTTGATTAATTCTTTTTGGATTAATGGTACATCTTCTGCAGGAACTTCAACACCTAAGTCTCCACGAGCTACCATGATACCATCAGCAACTTTGATGATATCATCCATTTTTTCAACACCTTCGCTATTTTCAATTTTAGCGATAACTTGGATATTTGGTTTTCCATTTTCTACTAAGATTTTCTTAATATCTAATACGTCTTGAGGACGACGAACAAATGAAGCAGCGATAAAGTCTACATTTTGTTGACATCCAAATTCGATATCAGCTCTATCTTTTTCAGAAACGAATTCAAATCCTAATTCAATACCTGGAACGTTGATTCCACGTTTGTTTTTAACTTTACCATCATTTGCACATACACAAACGATATCAGTTCCTTCTACATGGTCAACTAATAATTCTACTTGACCATCGTTAACTAAGATAAATCCACCAGGTTTAACATCTTTATATAAATCTTTATATGTGATAGTAAATCTATCAGATGTTCCTTCGATATCTTCAACACAAATAACTGAAGTTTGACCTTTTTTAAATTGTGTTGATCCACCAACGAAATCTCCAGTACGGATTTCAGGACCTTTAGTATCTAATAAAATAGCACAGTTAGTTCCTAATTCAGCGTTGACATCACGCATAGTTTGCATTTTTGCTCCATGTTCTTCAAAATCACCATGAGAGAAATTACAACGCATAACATTCATACCAGCTAAAACTAATTTCTTTAACATTTTTGGATCTTGAGAAGCAGGTCCAATAGTACAAACAATTTTAGTTTTTTTCATTTTATCTTTCATCTTTGATAATCTCCTATACCCTACATATATTTATATTAACGAAGTTTTAATACATCTTCGTAAATACCTTTATTCACTTGACGTTTATGTCCTAAGACTTCTTCAATTGGTAACCCAATAATTTCTCCTTTAACTTCACTAATGCAAAGTCCACCTTTTCCTTCTTGTAACAATTCAACAGCTTTAATTCCCATACGGCTTGCTAAAACTCTGTCTCTCGCTGATGGACGTCCACCACGTTGCATATGTCCTAAAACATTTGCACGAGTTTCAAATCCTGTTGCTTCTTCAACACGTTTTGCTAATTCATGAACATCAGTAATATGTTCAGTAATAACAACTAATGCATGTTTTTTATCAGAAGCTTTTGATTTTTTCAATGTTTCAATGATTTCTTCTTCATCATATCCACTTTCACTTGTAACGATCATTTCAGCCCCACATGCAATACCAGCATGAACTGCTAAGTCACCACATCTTCTACCCATAACTTCAAGAATTGTACATCTTTGATGTGAACTTGAAGTATCTCTTAATTTATCTAGTGCATCTACAATTGTATTGAGCGCAGTATCAAATCCAATTGTAAAATCAGTATCTGGAATATCATTATCAATAGTTCCAGGAATACCAATACAGTTAATTCCCATTTCAGTTAATTTTAAAGCACCATGATAGCTTCCATCTCCACCAATAACAACCAAAGCTTCCATACCAACTTTTTTCATTTGTTCAATGGCTTCTTTTCTTATTTCAGGATCTTTGAATTCAGGGAAACGTGCAGACTTTAAGAAAGTTCCCCCAATATTAATAATATTTCTTGTACTATGACTATCAAATTCAATAAAGTCACCTTCATGTAATCCTTTATATCCTAATCTGACACCATAGACTTTAATTCCTCTATTTAAACATGTTCTTGTTACAGCACGAATTGCTGCATTCATTCCAGGTGCATCTCCACCGGAAGTCAACACTCCAATACATTTAACCATAATCTTTCTCCTCTCATTTAAGCACTATGATTTTACCACAAAATACTCATATATTCTACACTTTTGTTATCATTCTATTACTTCAAATTCATCTCGTCAAGCATTATTTCAATGCTTAACGCTTTCATTTTAGAAGTAATTGTATTTGCTCGAATTTCATCGCTTTTTTTAGTAGTATAGACCTTTTTTAAATCATTATACCCATACATACTTGTAAAAAAAGTAGGTAATTGATTTAAAAGACGATATGATAAAATCGTTAACAATATTTCATCTCTAGACCATGATGTTACATTTTCTTCACCTATGCTATCTAATAATAAATAATCTACTTTCATTAACCTTTCAATAGCATATTCACTTTCACCAGTAGAGAAACTTGACTTTAAATCTATTAAATATGTTGGAAAATGTATAAACCCTACTTCTTTTCCCTTTTTCGCAAGTGAATTCATTAAACCTGCTAATAAAGTTGTTTTTCCAGTTCCCATTTTTCCATGCAAGAAAAGACCTTTATTGGTTGGATTGGCAATATATTTTAAAATATAAGTAATAGCTGCTTGATTATTTTTAGGAAGTTCTTTAATATTATGAACCATTTCTAATTCATTTAAATCAGTTAATAAGATTTGATCTGTAACATTTGTAATCACAAACTTCTCTAATAAATCTCTTTTTCTTTCTAATTCTTTTCCATATATACAACTAGACATTTCTATATGAATTTCATGATCTCTATACACTAAGTTTTTTTTCATCCCTTTATTATCTTTAGGACAATCTTTTAAAGATTGGCATCCAGCACAAAGATGATAGTCATCATTATAGTCTAGAAACTCTACCCAGTTTTCATCCATGATTGAGGGATTTAAATGATTCTCTTTTAAAAATTGCTGAATATGTTTTTCCTTAGATAATGCATAAAGACTTTCTTGTTTCATTTCTACGATATCTGGATTTTGCATCATATCTGTAATTTTAATCATAATTGTCCCTCCTTCAATTGTTGTAATAGATATGGTAATTCATCTATGACATCTTGATTTGTTTCTACGACTTCTTTCTCTTCTTTTTTATCTTGCGGTTGCATTAAAGCATGGTATGCATCCATTGCTGTTTCTATCTTCTGACGTGCCCATGATGCTCCAATTGCTTCACAATAACGTTTTGATAAACGATTTTGATTTTTTCCTAATACATATTCTATCAATACATTCACCACTGCTGGCTTTAAGCCAAGTTGCACCATAAGTGTTTCTACAATCATTAAATCATGAAATACCGGTTCTTTTCCTCCTTGTTTATTTTTCAATAACTCATAAGGAGTTAAAGAATCAAGATACTTCATATGTAGAACAAGCGGTGAAGCATTATCCTCTTGAGTTGTATATTGCAATGGTTGCTTATGATAAATTTCTTTTAGTGACGATGCATCATTCATATCACTATAAGCCTTAACTTGCTTTTTAAACAACGCTTTATTCCATCCACTTGATTCCATGGCATCTTTAATAAATCCTGCTAATGTTAAAGGATCTAAAGAATAGACTGTAGCAATTTGTACTGCATATTTTAAATCTTCATCCTTTAACATTGTTCGATTGACTTGATAATCAGCTAGAGATTGATATAAAAGATCATAATCATAGCTCACCTCTATATTTTTATGAAGAGATTCTTGAAGATCCTTGAGTTGTAATTCTCTTCCACTTTTTTGATGATAACGAATTGTATAAGCATCTTGGAAAGATGTTGTAATATCCTCATAATGACTTAAATCTTCTTTAGCGATTTTAAAATACTGAACAGTTTTTCTAAAATCTTCGCTAGACATAGATTCTTGAAGTAAAGAAGTCAAAATTTGGTTTTTAAAGAATGCTTGTAAAGTCAAGGGACTAAGAGGTACAAAGACATATTGAGTCATATCATTTTCATGCTTCACATATGTTTTTAATAATCCAATACCTTCTAATGCTTGTAATGCTTTTTCCATATCTATCAAACTCATAGAAAGAAATGAGATTAATCTAGATAATACAGAAGGTTTTAAAAAACGACTCATACGTTTTCCTTCTAGCATCAACATCATATATAATTGTAAAGCATGACTACCCATTAATGGCTGGTATAAATAATAAAGTATATCTGTTTGTACATCATCTAATGGATAATGGATTTCTACTCTATATAGATCACTCATGTATAACTTCATTATGAATTTCCTTTAATACCCTTTCTATATTTTGATATAATTCTTCTTGATAACCACGATTATCAATCACATAATCAGCGATTTCTTTTTTCTTTTCAATTGATATTTGTTGACTCATTAAATGTCTCGCTTGTTTTTCATCAATATGATTTCTATTCATTAAACGTCTACATTGTGTATCCTCATCAACATAGACAACAATAATCTTATCACATAGATATTCTAGATGAGCTTCATACAATAAAGGAATATCTAAGAAAATAAGTGAATCTTGACACTCTTGAATTCCTGTTTTTAAACAGTCTATGACATAGGGATGAATAATATCTTCTAATCTTTGTTTCTTTGTTTGATCATGAAAAACAATATCTCCTAACTTCTTTCTATCAATCGATCCATCTTCATTGACACAATCAAATTCTTCTTTGACTTTTTGATAACAGCTCTTTCCAATATCCAATGCATGTCTTGAAATTTCATCACTATCCAACACTTGATATCCTTTTTGTAAAAGATATCGCGTTACTGTGCTCTTTCCCACAGCAATAGATCCTGTTAATCCTATCACTTTAGTCATGAAAGTTCTCCTTAATTTGTTCTAATAGAGAAATACAATCCAATGAATCTTGATGTGTCATATAATCGCTTTCTACTTTTAAATACGCAATACAACGATGAACTTCTTCTATTTCTGTATAAAAATCATCATGGATATATGGTATTTCTCCAGTAAAGGATTCTCCGTTATTAAAATGCACAGTTGCTTTTGTAGGACGGTAGAATGGATCTGCTTCTATTGTTCCTAATGTTCCAATAATCTTCATTGATTTCTTTGATGTAGAGTCCATAGAAACCTCTATTCTTGCTGTTTGTTGAGATGTAAACTCTAATTCTATAATATCATGAACATCTACACCATATGCATATTTAACATCAGTTTGGATAGAACTGACAGGTGCTTTTATATAATCTAAAATGAAAGCGATATTATAAATACCAAGATCATATAAAGCTCCTCCTTGTTGTTTATCAAACAGATATGACTGTTCATTATATTCTACATTTCCACAAAAAGCTGTTTCAATTCTTTGAATATCACCAATCACACCTTTATTGACCAATGATTTTATTTCCTTTGCCATTGGAATAAAACGTGTTTTGATTCCTTCAATAAACACTGTATGCTTCTTTTTTGCAAGTTCACATAATTCATAAGTTTGCTCATATGTCAAAGTCGCAGGCTTTTCACATAATACCACTTTATTTTTCATCAAAGCAGCTTTAGCAATTTCATAATGCATAGCATGAACCACACCTATGTATATAGCATCCACATTGTCATCATCAATCAATTCTTGATATGAAGAATAAACATGAACATCTGGATGTGATTTTAAAAACTCTTCTTGTTTTTCTTTTGTTTTTGATGCCGCCGCATAGAGTTTGCCATCCTCGCTATATGACAAACTTTTTATAAATCTATGTGAAATTCTACCTAATCCTATAACACCCCAATGAATCATCTTAATACCTCCTTTTTTGACATTTCGGACAAAAATATGTTCCTCTTTGATTCAACATGATTTTCTTTATTTCTCCTTGACATATTGGACAAATCTTTTGTCCATGTGCATTTAAAGAAACCTGAAACAAACCATGTATGCCATTAGAATCAAAAGAATGAATCGTTGTACCACCTTGAGCAATCGCTCTTTTTAATACATCAATAGAAATCAATCTTAATTCATCAACACGTTTTTTAGAAAGCCTTGATGCTCTGGTACGAGGATCAATATGCATTAAAAAGCATATTTCATTTGCATAAATGTTACCTATACCCGCAATAATAGATTGATCTAATAATGCAGATTTAATTGGTAAAGATGTGTGATGAAGCAAATCATATAATTCATCTGTTGTCATATCAAAAGGTTCTTTACCCAATTTATTAAGTGGATTTTCTTGTAAATAATGATCTAGACTTACAAGCTTCATTCTACCAAATTTACGTGTATCTATATATCTTAAATCTTTACCATCTTTAAGATGAAAAACCACATGTGTATGTTTATCAACTGGTAAAGAAGCATCAACAATATGATACTTCCCTTCCATACGTAAATGTGAAACAAATGCATCATGATCTAACTTAAATATCAAATACTTTCCATATCTATCTACTTCTCTCATTGTCTGATGCGTTAAACAAGTGATAAATTCTTGAGTATCTCCCTCTATAATTTTATCATAATAAACATCTATTCCTAGAATTTCTTCGTTTAAAATAAACTGTCTTAATGTTTGTCTCACTGTTTCTACTTCTGGTAATTCTGGCATATTTTCACCTACTTTAAATCATACCAGTTTGTTGCATATGCTCCTTCAACCTTTAATGGTACATCCATCGCAAATGCACTTTCCATAGCTGATTTAATAATATTCATCATTTCATCTAATTCTTCTTTAACAACGTCAAAGATCAATTCATCGTGTACTTGTAAAATCATTTTAGATTTTAATTGTTTTTCTTTCATTAATGTATTGACTTTAATCATTGCAAGTTTCAAAATATCTGCACCACTTCCTTGGATAGGAGAATTCATCGCAAAACGTTTTGCTTGTTCACGGACAATATAGTTTTTATCATTGATTGTTGGAATATATCTTTTACGATTCAATACAGTTGAAACATATCCATTCTTCTTACAATCCTCAACAACATTTTCCATATAACCTTTAATTTCAGGATATTCTTCAAAATATCTTCTAATAAATTCTCTCGCTTCATTTAAAGATACACCGATTTGTTTAGATAGTCTAAATTCACCCATACCATAAATAATACCAAAATTAACAGCCTTGGCTTGTCTACGCATATCACTTGTGACATCTTCATCTTTGACTTTAAAAACCAAAGCTGCCGTATGTGTATGGATATCTTTATCTTGATGGAATGCTTCCTGTAAAGAACGTACTCCAGCAAGATGTGCTAATATTCTTAACTCAATTTGAGAATAGTCAAATGAAACCAAATAATCATAACTAGGGATAAATGCTTTTCTAATGAGTTTGCCTTCTTCTTGTCTTACAGGTATATTTTGAAGGTTTGGATCAATTGAAGATAATCTTCCTGTTTGTGTAAGAGCTTGATTAAAGATTGTATGAATTTTTCCATCTGGAAAGACTTGTTCTTGTAAACCTTTGACATATGTTGAAGTGAGTTTTGTAAGCATTCTATATTGTTGTATTAAAGGAATGATTGGATGAACATCTTCTAATTTTTCTAGTATATCTTGTGATGTCGAGTAACCTCTTGCGGTCTTTTTACCATTAGGCAGATTGAGTTTTTCAAAAAGAATCTCACCTAATTGTTTTGGTGAAGCAATATTAAATGTTTCACCAGCTAACATATAAATATCTTCTTCTATTTCTTTAATTTGATGTTCAAATGTTCCTTCTAATTCTTTTAAAACTGAAATATCTATTTTTGCACCTTCGAATTCCATATCAGCCAATATATAGGCAACAGGTAATTCAAGGTTTTGATATAAATCATATTGTTCTTCAGCTCTTAATTTTTCAATAACTGTATCTTTTAAATCATAAATAGCTTTTGCTTTAGAAACGGTATGTTTTGCAAGCACATCTAATTCTGGAATATGTTTTTTAGCAAGTTTTCCAAAGACTTCTTCTTCATATTGTAATGATGTGTAATCATAATAATCACATATATATTTCATTTCATCTTTTAAGCTTGGATTTAAGATATATGAAGCCAGTTGTAAATCAAAGTCCATACCTTTTATCTCAATACCATTCCATCTTGCAGATAGGATTTGGGCTTTGATATTATAGCTATATTTATGATATTGATCATTTTTAAGATAATTTAAGAATTCTTGATCTTTTAATGCATTTTCATATGTAATGAAATATGCTTGTTCATCGTTATATAAAGCATAGCCTAAAACAATAGATTTATGATAGTTTTGATCATAGATTGCTCCTAAAACACTTGAATCTTTTGTGATTGCAGGCATCTTGTCTACGATTTGATATGTAAATTGTGCAGAATGTTGAGGTCTTGATTCTAAAGAGATTCTTTTAAGTAATGAGTTCATATCATATTTTTGATAGAATTCTTTTAATTTATCAAAGTCATATCCTGTATAACTTGCTTCTTTTAAATCTAAAGTCATAGGAACATCTCTTAAAATGGTTGCTATTTTCTTAGATTGTAAACCTAGATCAATGTTTTCTCTAATTTTTTCACCCATTTTTCCTTTAATTTCATCTTGATGTTCTTTTAGTCCCTCAATTGTTTTGTATTGATGTAAAAGTTTTAAAGCTGTTTTTTCTCCAACACCTTTAATACCAGGAATATTATCAGCTGTGTCCCCCATAAGACCAAGAAAATCTCTAATTTGATCTGGTTCTAAACCATATTTTTCTTCAATAACTTCAGGTGTATAAATATCTAATTGTGTAACACCTTTGACTGTACGATAAACTGTTGTTTGATGAGAGACAAGTTGAAATGCATCTTTATCACCTGTAAAAATCGCAACATTTAATCCTGCTTTTTCACCAAGGGAAGATAATGTTCCAATCAAGTCATCCCCTTCATACCCTTCTATTTCATAATAAGGAATATTATAAGCATCTAGAAATTCTCTAACCATAGCAAACTGACATTTTAATTCATCAGGTGTTGCTTTTCTTGTGGCTTTATATTCATCCATAAGATCATTTCTAAAAGTTTTCTTTCCATAATCAAAAGCAACAATCACATATTCAGACTGTCTTTCTAATATCTTTTGTAACATATTAGCAAAACCAAATACTGCATTTGTAGGAATACCATCCTTATTAACCATTAAATTCCCCATAGCAGCTGTTGCATAATATGCTTTAAATAATAAAGAGTTACCATCTATTAATACTAATTCTTTCATTTTTCCTCCATCACCCTTACTTTTTCTACTATTAATGATAATTTATCTTTTAAATCAATTTTCCCCTGTATTAAACAAATATTCCCTCTCTTCAACATCATACCAACATCTTTATATCGAGATGCAAAGACAACACCATCAATACTTCCTGTTTCATCAAAGCCTTCGATAAAACACATTTCATTTCCTTTTTTATCAATGATGTTTTTAACACGTTGAAGTTGTACTATAATATTAACACTTTGTGATACATATTCATATAAACATGATACATTTTTATATGGAATAGGAACTTTTTGTTTAATGAGTTCAATAGGATGCTTAGATAAATATATACCTAAAACCGCTTTCTCTCGCTCTAATTTTTCACTTTCATTATCTTTATAGATTGTTAAAACTGGTTTTTCATCTATACCTAAACTATTTCTAAGTGTTCCATAATCTCTGATTGAATCTAGATTTTTATAGATTGTAGAACGACTCATCCCAAATTCATCAAATGCTCCTGCATCAATCAGTGATTCAATCATCTTTTTAGAGAGTTTAGATTCATCCATACGCATCATAAAATCATAAATATCCTTAAACTCACCTTTTTCTCTTTCTTCTATAATAGCTTTATATCCTGCATACCCCACATTTTTAATAGCTAATAAAGAGTAACGTATATGTCCATTTTCGACTGTAAATCGTGCTTTAGAGTGATTCACAGAAGGTGGTAATATAGACACGTTATAAGTCTTACTTTCTTGAATACAATGAAGTTTTGTTGTATCACTAGAAAGTTCGTTAGATAAGATAGATGCAAAGAAATAAAGTGGATAATTTGCTTTAAGATATGCAAGTTGATAAGCTACAAAAGCATATGCAACACTATGTGATTTATTAAACCCATAGTTTGCAAACTTCTCGATTAATTCAAAAATCTCAATCGCTTTCTCTTCATTATACCCATTTTCTAAACAACCATGTATAAAATCATGTTTCATAGATTCCATGAGTTTTGTTTCTTTTTTAGAAATCGCTTTTCTTAATATATCTGCTTTCCCTAATGAAAAACCTGCAATCTTTTGAGCTACTTGCATAATTTGTTCTTGATATATCATAATACCATAAGTTGATTTTAATATAGATTCTAGTTGAGTCAAAGGATATGTGACCTTTTCTTGATGACTTCTTCTTTTTAAATAGAGCGGAATATTTTCCATTGGTCCTGGTCTAAATAACGCTATGGCAGCCACAATATCATCAAAACAATAAGGTTTCATTTTTCTAAGCAAGTTTCTCATACCTGTAGATTCTAATTGAAATACACCATAAGTATCAGCTTTAGAAATCAATTCATATGTTTTTGAATCATTAATTGGTATTTGATTTATAGAAAGCGTATGACCAGTATGTTCTTCAATATCTTTGCATATATAATCAATCATTGTTAAATTTTTAAGACCTAAAAAGTCCATCTTCAATAATCCAACTTCTTCAATATAGTCTTTTGAATACTGTGACATTAATGTTGATGAAGGTCCTATAACAAGTGGAATCACTTCATCCAAAGGTTGTTTTGACAAAATAACCCCTGCTGCGTGTGTAGATATATTTCTAGGTAAATGCTCAATGACACTTGTTGCTCCAATGATTTTTTTGAGATTCATATCCTGATTAATCATTGATTGAAACTGTGCGGATGTTTGATACATCTGCGTGATTGTTTTTTTATTTTTAGGATGAGTTGGTATCATTTTAGCAATAATCTCTAATTTAGGTAGAGGAACTCCCATTACCTTTCCCATATCTTTAATCGCTACTCTTGGTCCATAAGTAGAAAATGTTACGATTTGGGCAACATGTTGTTGTCCGTATTTTTGAATAACATAATCAACAACTTCATCTCTACGATCATCTTGAAAGTCTATATCGATATCGGGCATAGATACACGTTCAGGATTTAAAAAACGTTCAAAGAGTAAATCATATTGAAGGGGATCAACATTAGTAATACCTAAAACATAAGCAACCAAGCTACCTGCTGCACTTCCTCTTCCTGGTCCAACTAAAATTTTATTTATTTTCGCATATCTTACATAATCCCAAACAATTAAAAAGTAATCATCAAATCCCATTTGATGAATAATGTTTAACTCATACTGTAATCTTTCAATATATTGTTTAGGGATAGACTTGTTTTGAAATCTTTTTTTAAGACCCACTTTACATAAACCAATTAAATAATCTCTGGCTTTTCCATTATGTGGAACTGGATAAGCTGGCAAGTGTTTAACATGCAAAGGAATTGTGGCTTTACATGTTGATAATAATTTTTCAGTTTCTAATAAGATATCTTGTTCAAATAATTGTTCCATTTCTTCTTTTGTCTTTAAATATTTTTCTGAAGTTAATGGTTGATGCTTGTAATCTAAATGTATACCTTCTACTGATGCTTGCATTAAATCAAGTGCTAAAGCATCTACGGGTTTTAAATAAGATACCTGATTAGAACATACAACTTTGACTTTAACATATCTTGCTAGAGAAATGATTCTTTCATTTAATTTTTGTTGGAGTTTTAAATGATGATTCTGTATCATGACATAATATCTATCTTGGAAAACATTTTGAAAATATTGTAGATATCTTACTGCCTCTTCTTCCATCTCTTTTGCTACGAGTCTTTCTATGATGCCCTCTGCACAACCAGAGAGAACATATATATGCTTTGATAATGAAACAAGTTTATCAAAAGTAATACATTTCTCTTGACCAAGATTAATCTCACAACATATTTTTACCAAATCAAAATAGCCTTGATCATCTCTTGCAAGTAAAACAAATGGATAAATTTCGTTTTCAATCATAACGCTTGCTTCAAGACCAAATATGGGTTGAATGCCATGTTTCAAACATTCTTTACTAAATTCCAATGCTCCAAACATATTGTTTTTATCAGTTAATGCTAAAGCATCTATATCCTTCATCAAAGCATCTTTTACAAGATCTTTAATTAATATTGTACTATTTTGAAAACTATAAGCACTTAATACTTGTAAATGACCAAACATCCAATCCACCTCCTAATTTACCCTATTATACCAAAAATCAGCTCTATAAGATACAACGAAAAGCGAAAAGTATCAACATTATTGCAATATACAAGCATAGGATAACATATATAATTTGTAAGATATATATAGATGTTATAGTCATAATCCATAATCTATAAAAATATAATCCAATAATATAAAGATGGTATTGAAGTTGTATAACTTTAAACCATCTTTGATTAATAATAATAATAATACTTAAGAATACAGCAATCAAATGAAAAGGTATAATCCACTTATAACAAATGAGCTGTAATAATAAACACAGTCCACAAAGAAGCTGTAATTTTTGTATTTTTCTTATCATCATGTTATTCACCTGCACTATTATATGCACATAAATACAAAAAGATACAAAAAAAGGACCCGATCAGGGTC
>DEPZ01000020.1:0-16294 GCA_002359025.1 Erysipelotrichaceae bacterium UBA3379
ATATAATATATTATATATTTATAAAAAATATATTCAAGTCATAGAATTATTTTGGAAATTCTAACAAACAAATGAGATTATATTGACTTTAATTATATATAAATATATAATTAAAATTATTGCGATTTAGGGAGAATGAGAATGTTTGTTTCATATTTATTATCTACAATAGGGTTTGTTTTTTATTATCTTTATGACATAAATAGTATAACTTATCATTATAAGATAGCACAGAGTTTTTTTATGATAGGTAGTGTTTTTCTTGTTATATCAACACTCAATATATTTATATTATACCATATCAAGTCATATATCATGTTAGGGCTATCATTTTTATTTTTTATATTATTAATGTATACATTGTTTTTTGCATTACCATTTGATGAAACATATTGTCAAGAAAATCATCAGAGGTTGGCTTATACAAAAGGAGTTTATGCTTTATGTCGTCATCCAGGAGTTTTGTGGTTTAGTTTTATGTATATTTTATTGACATTTGCTTTTAAAGAATCAATGATTGTCTATACTATAATAATGATTACTTATAATCTTATATATATTCTTTTACAAGATTTTCTCATCTTTCCACGAACTTTTTCAAATTATAATGAATATAAAAAAACGACACCTTTTTTGATACCACGTATTCATCATATTAGGGAATGTTTTCATACGCTAAGAGGGGAGAAATCATCATGACTTTAAAAGAAATGTTAGAAGAAAATAAAAAAGAAGAAATTTGGAAAAAGTATTGTGGTTTTTTAGAACTCTCTATGGATGAATATATGAGTGTTCAAAAAAGACTTATGGAAGAACAAATAGAATTGTGGTCATCTAGTGAACTTGGTCAATCAATACTCAAAGGCAAACATCCCCGTACATTAGAGGAGTTTAGAGAGCAGGTACCACTCACGACATATGATGATTATAGTGATGTACTTTTAAAGAAACAAAGTCGCGGATTACCTGGAAATCCAGTAATCTGGATACAGACAACCTGGGAAGGTGGTAAGCATCCTTTAAAGCTTGCACCTTATACAAGAAGTATGTTAGATGCATTTAGAGATAATGTTATAGCATGCTTAATTTTATCTACATCATTATCTAAAGGAAATTTTGATGTTGAAAATACGGATAAAATATTATATGGTCTTGCTCCATTACCTTATGCCACGGGATTATTTCCACTTGTTTTAAAAGAAGAAATAGATATACAGTTTTTACCAGCAGTAGAAGATGCTGTTCAAATGTCATTTAGTCAAAGAAATAAAGTTGGTTTTAAACTGGCATTAAAACAAGACTTAGAGTATTTCTTTGGTCTTGGTAGTGTGAGTTATGCTGTAAGCCAGAGCTTAATGGAAATGTCAAAAAGTAGTTCTTCAATGTCATTATCTTCATTGTTAGAATATAAACCTCATATGCTTTTAAGAATTCTAAAAGCTAAGAAACGTGCTCAAAAAGAAAATAGACCTATATTACCTAAAGATCTTTTTCATCTCAAAGGATTTATGGTTGCAGGTACTGATAATAATTGTTATAAGGATGATTTAGAAAAATTATGGGGCGTAAGACCAATGGAGTTGTTTGCAGGTACTGAACCAACTATTATTGGGACTGAAACTTGGACAAGAGATGGCATGTATTTCTTTCCAGATACATGTTTTTATGAATTTATACCTGAAATAGAAATGATAAAAAATATGGAAGATCCAAGCTATGTTCCAAAAACATATCTAATGAACGAAGTACGTCCACAAGAGAATTATGAAATAGTACTGACAGTATTAAAGGGTGGAGCTTTTGCAAGATATCGTGTAGGAGATATGTATCGTTGTGTAGGTTTAGAAAATAAAGAAGATGGTACAAGGATACCACGTTTTCATTATATTGATAGAGTCCCTAGTATTATTGATATTGCAGGATTTACAAGAATATCTGAAGATGGTATCCAACATGTTATAGAGCTTTCTAAAGTACCAATAAAAAATTGGGTTGCTGTAAAGGAATTTAATGAAAAGAAGAGACCTTATTTACATTTATATATTGAATTAGAAAAGGAAAGTTTAATACATAGTGCTTTGAGTAATGAAATTATTCATAGTTTATTAACAGCTTATTTTAAATATATTGATCAAGATTATCGTGATTTAAAGAAAATCCTTGGTGTGGATCCATTAGAAATTAGTATTTTACATTGCGGAACATTTGATGCGTATTATAAAAAAACAAATAAAAAGATAAGACATATGAATCCAACATATTATGAATTGAATGAATTATTAAATATTCAAAAAGACAGAAATCAAAGGGGTGATATGAATTGAAAACTTATGGAATTGTCTCATTTATTGCTCTTTTGTGCTATACATTTCTGGTGTTAGTATTTTTAGCTTCAAAGAAGAATTCGATTATTAAATACTTTATTTTAGATTTAATTGCGATGATAACATGGACTGGTGGTTCTATGTTGATGAGGATGGATTGTCTTCCATCATATGTGTTTTGGTTTCATGTTTCTATTGCAGGACTGTTTTTGATGATTTATGCAGTTTTTAGATTTTTTAATGCTTATGGTGGTTATGAAGAAAAGTTTTTTAATCGGTTGTATGCATTATTATTGATTGTATGTTATATAGTCAATGTATTTACGGGATATTTAATTAAATGGCCTGAAATGATAGAAATTGGTGGTCATATTTCATTTGTATATGATATGACATGGAGTGTTCTTATATTATTTGGTATTGCTGCAATAATCTTGACACATAGTTTTATTAATGTGGCTAAGATATGTCAAAAGAATTATGCTTTTAAAAAATCATTTGAACCAATTATTTTAGGTGTCTATATACTATTTTTTGGACATTTGGCATTGTTATTACCTATATTTAAAGGTTTTCCTATAGATATTATTGCAGGGATTTTGAATGCTGGATTGATAACTTATGCATTAGTAAGAAGACATTTATTTCAATTGACTTTACTAGCAAGTCAAAGTGTATGTTATGGTGTAGGAATATTTTTAGCAAGTATTATCTTTTATTCCATATCACCATATGTTTTTCATTTTGTTAATATGTTTTTTCCACAATCACCTTTAAATAGTGCAATGATGTATGCAATACTTTTTGCTTTGACATTTATTGTTTTATCATCTTTTTGGAATGTTTTTGTAAACAATGTATTCATTAAAGATGAAATGCATCAAGCTGAAAAAATGAATCAATTCAGTACAAGCATAGCAAGTCTTCTATCTGTACAAGATATTATGAAAGCAACAATATCTATGGTTAAAGAAGTTACAGAAGCACATGATATTTATATATGTTTAAAAGATAGTGAAGGAGCATATCAAGCGCAATATAGTAATCAACCATTATATGATTTATCTTTTGAAATAAGAAAAGATAATCCTATTGTTCATCTATTAAAACAACGTTCTTCTTTATTGATGGATGAATTACAAAGTCTTATAGAATATCGTTCTTTATGGCAAGATGAAAAGATTCAATTAGAACGTATATATGCATATTGTTTTATTGGTTTAAAAATTAAAGATGAATTGCTTGGAATTATGATTCTATCTAAGAAGACGAATGAAAAAGCAATATCTTATAATGATATACAGATGATTTCTTCAATTAGTTCTGTAGCTTCTATTGCATTAAAGAATGCAAATTTATATGAAAGAGTTTATCAAGAAGCACATACTGATGAACTCACTGGATTAATTAACAGAAAATATTTTCAAGAGTTGTTGGAAGAAGAATATCAAAAGAATTTAGGTGGTTCTTTAGCGTTTATATTAATAAATATAGATGATTTTAAATTATTTAATCAGTTGTATGGTATGAGTCAAGGAGATCAGACACTTAAAGATATTGCGTTGATACTAAAAACAACTGTAGGAGATCATGGCTATGTAGCAAGATATGGTGGAAAAGAATTTGCTATAGTCTTACCTCATTTTGATGTTTTCTCTGCAAAAAATATGGCCGAGTCGCTTGTACAACAAATTAAAGATATGAATTGTCATCAATCATATTATAAATTAAAGTCATTGACATTAAGTATAGGAATTAGTGCTATGCCATATGGTGCAAGTTCTGTCAAGGAATTACAAGAACATGCTGATTTAGCTGTCTACCATGTTAAGCGTAGAGGAAAGAATGGAATACAAATATTTGATACTTTTTTTAAGCAAAGTGTTGAAGAAGAGGTAAAAGATACAAAGGATATATATCATGAATATGAATCGACTATCTTTGCATTAATGGCTGCCATTGATGCAAAAGATCATTATACATTTTCACATTCACAAAATGTTGCCTATTATGCAACAATGCTAGCCAAAAAGCTTGGTTATGATAAAGACAATATTGAAATTATTCGACAGGCTGCATTATTACACGATATTGGTAAAATTAGCATACATGAAAATATACTTAATAAAAAAGGGAAACTTACTGAAAGTGAATATGAAGAAATGAAGGGGCATGTTGAAGCTTCAATTGAAATTATTAGACATCTCCCATCACTTGATTATGTGATACCAGCAGTTATAGGGCATCACGAAAGATATGATGGAAGAGGATATCCTAGACGTATCAAAGGAGAAGATATTCCAGCATTTGCTCGTATATTATGTATAGCTGATTCATTTGATGCTATGACATCAAAACGTTGTTATAAAGATAGAATGTCAGTTGAGGTATCTTTAAAGATTATTGAAGAAGAAGCTGGAAAACAATTTGATCCTAAGATGGCATATGTTTTTATAGATGCATTTCATGCAGGAGATATACAATTGGCAGAAGATAGATAAAAAATCAATATTATCTATCTTTTTACTTTATATTCTGGATTATGAAAATGTGATATAATTGAAAAAAATGTAGGAAAGAAGTGATATGATGAAAAATAATAAATTAGTACAATTATTTGTATCTACACTTTATTTAAGTGCTTTTACTTTTGGTGGAGGCTATGTCATCATTACATTGATGAAAAAGAAATTTGTAGATACACTTCATTGGATAGATCAAGATGAAATGCTAGATTTGGTTGCCATTGCACAATCTTCACCAGGTGCTATTGCTGTTAATGGGGCAATTGTTGTTGGATATAAGATAGCTGGTATACCTGGATTATTGGTATCTATATTAGGAACAATTATTCCACCATTTATCATTATTTCTGCCATTTCTGTATTTTATGAAATATTTCAATCAAATGTATATGTAAAAATGGTATTAGATGGAATGCAAGCTGGTGTAGGTGCAGTGATTTGTTCAGTTGTTTATGATATGTCAAAAGATGTTGTGAAAACAAAAAATAGTATGAATATAGCAATAATGATTATTGCATTTTGTGTGACATCTTTCTTTAATGTAAATGTTATTTATGTTGTGTTGGTTTGTATTGTTATTGGTGTTATAAGAACACTTCATAAAAAAGGAAGTGATAATGTATGATTTTGATAGAACTTTTTTTAAGCTTTTTACAGATTGGATTATTTAGTTTTGGTGGTGGATATGCAGCATTGCCACTTATACAAGATCAAGTAGTGACATTACACCATTGGTTATCACTAACAGAGTTTACTGATCTGGTGACAATTTCACAAATGACACCTGGTCCTATTGCTATTAACTCTGCAACATTTGTAGGACAAAAAATAGCGGGCACATGGGGGGCAATATTTGCGACTATTGGATGTATATTGCCATCATGTATCATTGTTTCTGTATTGGCTTATTTATATTTGAAATATAGAAAATTATCTATGTTACAAGGTATACTAGAAACATTAAGACCTGCTGTCGTTGCGATGATCGCAACTGCCGGTGTATCTATTTTAGCAAGTGCTTTTTTTGGAGAAGATATGATATATACTCTCTCTTCTATGCGTATTGATATGATTATTATATTTATTATTGCTGTTGTATTGTTGCAATGGAAAAAATGTAATCCGATATATATTATGGTATTATGTGGTATAATGAAGTTGGTTGAGTATTTAATAATAGGAATTTAAAAAAATTTTATATTTTATGCAATAATATGGCTTTTATTTACGTTAACTAGATGAAAGGGGAGAAAGATATGGACAACAAGAAGATCGATCAATTGTTATTAAATCTCTTTTCAAATGAAAACTCTTTTCAAGAATTATATGAGTATACTCGAACTATTATTTTTGCGTATATTATGGGTTTATTAAAAAATTATGATGATAGTAATGATGTTATGCAAGAAACTTATATTAAGATATATCTTGCAAGTAAGAATTATCAATCTATGTCTAAACCATTGGCTTGGATTTATACAATTGCTAGAAATGAATGTTATACACATTTAAGAAGAAAATCATATAATGATGAGTATGATGATAATGTTGTATTACCTGAAAGCATGGATAAAAATACAAGAATATTATTAGAAAATTTATTTGAAATTCTCAATGAAAAAGAAAGACAAGTGATTATTATGCATTCTTTATGGGGGTTTAAACATCATGAGATTGCAAAATTACTAGATATTTCTATTTCAACATCATTATCTTGTTATCGTAGAGGAATGAAGAAAATGCAAAAAGAAACGGGGGTTATCATATGAATAAATTATATAAGGCGTTTCAATCAATAACACCGAATAATTTTGAAGAAATAAAAGAAAACGTAAAAACAAGAGATGAAGAGGTGCATATTATTATGGAAACTAAGAAAAAGAAGAATTATTATAAATTTGCTATTATTCCAATCGTTTGTTTGATGCTGATTGCAGTTCCATTTGTAACAGGAAAAAATAATACAGTATTTGCAACAGTTGGTGTAGATGTCAATCCAAGTGTAGAATTAAATATTAATAATAAAGAAGAAGTTTTAGATGTTATAGCACATAATGATGATGGGAAAAAGATTATAGGTGATATGAAATTAGAAGGTAGTGATATTGATGTCGCAATGAATGCTCTCATTGGATCTATGTTAAAAGAAGGATATATTGATGAATTAAAAAACTCATTATTAATTTCAGTTACCGGAGATAATCAAGAAGAAAATGAGAGATTAAGAAAAGAATTATCTCAAAATATTGATGAATTATTAAAAGGTAATCATATCGAAGGTTCAATTGTTTCACAAACATTAAACAATAATGAAGATTTAGAAACTCTTGCAAAGAAATACAATATTTCTGTTGGTAAAGCAGAAATCATTCAACAGCTGATTCAAAAGAATTCCTTATATACATTTGAAAGCTTAAAAGATTTATCAGTTAATGATTTAAATATCTTACTTGCAAGTAATAATGTAGATAATGTACAAGTGAGTGGTAAAGCGAGCACAGATAGCTATATTTCACAAGAAAAAGCAAAACAAATTGTTGAAAGTGATGCAAAAATCAGTCAACCAACATACAAAAAAGTTGAATTAGATTATGATGATGGAAAAATGATTTATGAATTAGAGTTTACAAAAAACTCTGTAGAATATGAATACGATTTAGATGCTTCTACTGGTAAAATTCTAAATAAAGAAACAGAAAATCATCAAAAATCATCTTCACAAAATCAATCATCTTCTTCAAATAAAACAACTTCAAGTACTAGCAACATCTCTGAGTCAAAAGCAAAAAGTATTGCTATGAATAATGCAGGTGTGTCATCAGTAACAAATTACACTATTCAAAAAGATTATGATGATGGTGTATTAGAATATGATATCGAGTTTGTAGCAAATAATAAAAAATACGAATATACAATTCGTGCAAGTGATGGTGCTATCTTAGATAAAGATACTGAAAATGTATCTTCTGCAAAGATTACTGGTAATGATGCGAAAAACAAAGCATTAAATCATGCAGGTGTTTCATACAAAGATATAAGAGATATGGATGTAGAATTAGAAAATAATTATTATGAAGTATCTTTTGAAACATCAACATATGAATATGATTATAAAATTGATGCATCATCTGGAAAAGTGATTCATCATGAAAAAGAAAAAAATGATTAAAACGAAAAAAAGAGATCATGTGTGATACAGATCTCTTTTTAAATATGAGAAAGAATACTCATAATCATATAAGATGTAAAAAAGCCAATCAATGCACAAACAATGATATAAAAAGCAGTTTGATAGTTTCTTTTGCCTTCTTCCTTGTACCTATCAATTTCATCAAGCCTTTTTCCATTATAGAAAGAAATAATTTCTTTATATGTTTGAATCTGATGCTCGTTTTTAAATTTTTCTATTTTTGTTGCATAGTAAATAACAAAAATAGAAAACAACTCTGTTTAGCTAATTCCATGATCTCCCTCCTGACTTGTTTTTATTCTTGCATGTATCATTATTCTTGTCTATCCAATGTCTTTGACATGGTTTATTTTTGATTGTCAAAATGATTTGTCATAGTTTTGATCAATTGGTTTGATGACTTTGCATGGATTTCCTATTGCAAGCACATTTTCAGGGATATCCTTTGTAACAACACTCCCAGCTCCAATGACAGAACCACTACCAATTGTCACACCAGGTAATATAACAACATTTCCACCTAGCCATACATTATCACCAATCGTGATAGGTTTGGCTTTTTCTATACCTTGATTACGTCTTTTATAATCAAGTGGGTGAATGGCTGTATAGAAACCTGCAGATGGACCGATAAAGACATTATCACCTATAGTAATTTTCGCACCATCCATTAAATAGGCATTATAATTAATATATACATTCTTACCTAAAGAAATATTATATCCTCTATCACAAAATAGTGGTGATATAATTGTGACGTTATCTAATTCTTGTTGAAATAGTTTTGAAAGATATTCTTGTTTCTTTTCTTGGTTTAATGGATCAAGTTGATTAAACTTATAACATAAGTGATGTGCATTATGAATTTCATCTAAGACTTTAGGATCATTATTGGCATCATACCACATACCAAGAGTCGCTTTTAATAATTCATCTAATTTGATATCAAATATCTCTATTAATTGTCTAAGAACTCCATTTTTATTATTTGCAGGACATATCGCATAAGCATGTTCTTTTACAATTTCCTTAGCATTTTCCATCGCATATCCTTGTCCTACCATTTGAAGCATTTCTATATCATTTTCACCATCACCAAAGGCTATACAATCTTGTAATAATATATGATGTTTTTGACATAACCATTCAATAGCATGTCCTTTATGAATACCTGGTTTAATTAAATCTATACTTGTATTTCCACTAGAAATCACTTGTACATAGTCTTTTAATTTTTCTTGTAAAATAAGAGAATACTCATCATTGTTATAATCCGGTACCCATAAAGCAAACTTCACAATTTCATCATGTATTTCATCTAGTGAATGAATCATTTCAATACGGTGATAATATTGTAAATGATGTTTATAAAATTCAGGAGTACTGTCTAATAAATATGCAGCTTTTAAACCACATAGACAGATATATACATGTTTTTCTTTTTGTAAGATATTGACAATATCTTTCACATCTTCAAAAGGAATTGTTGAGTGATAAACATCTTGATGATTTTCCATAATTAAACCACCATTTTCACTAACATATATGATATCTTTATCATCAAAGAAAGATTTCAATTGAAAATATTGATTTCCACTCGCAACAACAAACAAAATATCATGAGCTTTCATATACTCATAAACCTTTTCAAAGACAGTACGATTATAGTTTTTCTCTTGATCTAAAAAAGTACCATCCATATCTACAGCAACTAATTTCATAAGTCCTACCTCCATTAATAATTTAACATAAAAGCAAATAAAGATAAATATTTTTATAAGTTATGTAAATGATATTGAAAGATAGATAAAATAAGAGTATATTGTGAAATTGTAAGACTATTTTTATAAAGTTCATGGATAGTTAATTTTAGATTTCTATAATTTGAAAGAGGTTAAATATGTTTGGATATATCACAATAAATAAACCAGAATTAAAATTTAAAGAATATGACATATATCATAGTTATTATTGTGGTTTATGTCAGACACTCAAATTAAAATATGGACAATTATCTAGATTGTCACTGAACTTTGATATGACATTTATTGTTATGATGTTGAGTGGTTTATATGATGTTGAAACAAAGAAAGAAAGTCATCATTGTGCTTTGCATCCTATTCATAAGCAAGATATGCTTATGAATGAATTTAGTGAATATGCAGCAAAGATGACAATTGTATTGACTTATTATAAATGTTTAGATGATTGGAATGATGAACATAAATATATACAAAGAGGATATATGTCTATCTTAAAGAAATCTTTTTTAAAGATTAAAGAAGAATATCCTCAAAAACTAGAAAATATTGAAAAATATCTTTTAAAAGTGAATGATTATGAAAAGAATGGTTTTTCTAATATAGAAGATGTTGTAAGTAGCTTTGGACATGTTATGGCAGAAATATGTAGTTACAAGTTCGATGAATGGTATGATGAACTATATCAGTTTGGCTTTTATTTAGGGAAGTTTATCTATTTTATGGATGCTTATGATGATATAGAAACAGATATCAAGAAAAAACAATTTAATCCTTTATTAGAAAAATATAAAGAAGATGACTTTGAAGATTATTGTTTTCAATTTTTAGAGTTAATGATATCTAAGGCAACAATGATATTTGAAACATTACCAATTATAGAGAATGCAGATATATTAAGAAATATACTCTATGGTGGTGTTTGGACAAAATATGTGATGATTAAAAAGAAACGAGGAGGAAAAACAGATGAATCCATATCAGGTTCTAGGGATTAGCAGTGATGCTTCAGATGATGAAGTCAAAAAAGCATATCGTACTTTAAGTAAAAAATATCATCCTGATGCAAATATAAATAATCCCCGTCAAGCTGAATATACTGAAAAATTTAAGCAAGTGCAACAAGCTTATAAAACAATTATGGATCAAAGAAAGAATGGTTATACTGGTGGAGGATACCAACAAAGTTATAGCCAACAAACTGGGGGATATAGTGGTTCATACCAATATGCAAATGACCAACAAGCATTTCAAGATGTTGGTGCTTATATACAAGCAGGAAGATTTCAAGATGCACTTAATATATTAGAAGGTATCCGTACAAGAAATGGATTATGGTTCTATTATAGTGCTATTGCAATGAATGGTATTGGTAACAATGCGACTGCATATGAATATGCTCAAACTGCTTGTCAAATGGAACCAGGTAATTTACAGTACATGCTTTTATTGCAACAGTTACAAGGTGGGTCAACACAATATCAACAACAAAGCAGGACATATGGTTCACCATTTGGAGATCCTATGAGTTGTTGTTATAACTTGATGTTATGTAATTGTTTATCTATTTGTTGTTGTGGTAGAGGTATATGTTAAAGGAGAAAGATTATGAGTAAAATTATAGGAATTGATTTAGGGACTACAAATAGTTGTATGTCTTTTATGGAAAATGGAAAAGTGAATGTTATACCTAATCAAGAAGGTGCGAAAACAACACCAAGTGTTGTTGCTTTTACAAATGATGGAAAAAGATTGGTAGGAGAAGTAGCAAAAAGACAGGCTGCAATGAATCCAGAACAAACAATATCTTCTATTAAAAGATATATGGGAACAGATTATAAAAAAGTAATACAATCAAAGAGCTATACACCCCAAGAAATATCAGCAATGATCTTACAAAAACTTAAAATCGATGCAGAAGCTTATTTAGGTGAAACAGTGACACAAGCAGTTATCACAGTTCCAGCATATTTCAATGATGCTCAACGACAAGCAACAAAAGATGCAGGAAGAATTGCTGGTTTAGAAGTTTTAAGAATTATTAATGAACCAACTTCTGCAGCATTGGCTTATGGATTGGAAAATAGCTATGGACAAAAAATTATGGTTTTTGATTTAGGTGGAGGAACTTTTGATGTTTCGATTATTGAAATAGGTAATGGGGTTATAGAAGTTCTTTCAACATCTGGGGATAATCATTTAGGTGGAGATGACTTTGATGATGTACTTACAAAATATATTGTAGATGAATTTAGAAGACAAGAAGGCATTGATTTGACACATGATAAAGTTGCTATGCAAAGAATCAAAGATGAAGCAGAAAAAACAAAGATAGAATTATCATCAATGCAATCTGTAATCGTAAGATTACCATTTATCACAAATACACCATCAGGTGCAAAAAACTTGGAAATGACAATGACAAGAGATTTATTCAATAACATTACAAAACCTTTAGTTGATCGATTAATCATTCCTATGCAAAACGCTATGCGTGATGCAAGATTAAACAATAGTGATTTAAATAAAGTTATTCTTGTTGGTGGTTCTTCTAGAATACCAGCAGTACAAAATAAAATTCAAGAAATTACAGGTATAGAACCAAGTAAATCACTCAATCCAGATGAATGTGTCGCATTAGGAGCTGGAATACAAGGTGGAAAATTAACTGGAGATATGAGTGTTATGGGAGGATATGATGTTTTATTATTAGACGTTACTCCATTAACACTCTCTATTGAAACAGTTGGTGGTGTCGCTACACCATTAATTGATAGAAATACAACAATACCAACAAGTCATAGTCAAGTCTTTACAACATCATCTAATTTCCAAACACAAGTAGAAATTAATGTGTTACAAGGAGAAAGACCACTTGCGAAAGATAATAAAAGTCTAGGTAAGTTTAAATTAAAAGGTATAAAGAGAGCTATGCGTGGTGTACCACAAATTGAAGTCACTTTTGATATTGATGCAAATGGTATTGTCAATGTTTCAGCAAAAGATTTAAAAACAGGTAAATCTGAAAGTATTACGATTGAAGGAACATCTCATATGTCAGATGCTGATATTGAACAAGCTATTAGAGAAGCTAAACAATATGAAGCACAAGATGCTATTCAAAAAGAAAGACTTGTCTTTAAAAATGAAGCTGAATCACTTATTATACAAGTCACTGATGCATTAAGTAAACATGGTAAAGAAATAGACAAAGATCTCAAACATCAAATTAAAACAGAATTAAATATCTTTAGAAAAGAAACTAAGAAATTTAATTATGATACATGTACTGATATAGAATTTACAAACTTAAAACATGATAAAGAAAACTTTGAAAACTTGGTACAACCATTACTAAGTAAACAATAAAGCGAGGGAAACCTCGCTTTTAAATAAATAATTTTTCTAATAATTCAATTGCTAAAGGAATTTTATGATAAGATAAACCAGAGTAGTTAATAACTAGCGTATGTGAAGGAAATGATTGGTGATAAAACTGAGATAGCGTTGAAACATGAAGTTGTAATTCTTTAGCTTTCTTTTGTATTTGATAATCATCATATGATGCAGGATATTTCATTAAAAAGTGAAGTCCTGCATTTTCTTCTTTAATTTCAACTATAGAAGAAAGTTTACTTTCTTCTATTTGCTTTAAAAATTCATTTCTTAAAGATTTATAACTATTACGCATACGATTGATATGCTTTTCAAAATAACCTCTTTTGATAAAATAAGCCAAAATCATTTGTTCAAAGCTAGAAACACTACATGCATAAAAACCCAGTTTAGATTGATATAATTCTATTAAATGAGGAGGTAAAACCATATAACTTATACGAAAAGAGGGAGCTAAGGTTTTAGAAAAAGTATTCATATAAATCACTCTTTCATTTTGATCTATTTGAAATAAACTCGGTATAGGATTCCCTTGTAATCTGAGTTCACTATCATAATCATCTTCAATAATATAGCTTTTATGATCTACAGACCATTTTAAAAGTTCTGTTCTTCTTTTTATAGGCATTGTAATACCTGTAGGATAATGATGTGCTGGTGAAATATGAACAATTTTTGCATGAGATAAAAGTAGTTTTTTTATATCAATACCATCTTGATCTAAAGGAATATATTTGTAATCAATATCATTTAATTGATAGACTCTTGAAATACTATGATGACCTGGATCTTCTAATGCATAAATATTCTCTCTTCCCAATAATTGAATAACAAGATTATATAAATATTCAGTACCAGCTCCAATAATAATCTGTTCGGGCAAAACATTCATACCTGAAAAAGAATATAAATGTTGACTAATAGCAAGTCTTAAATCGTATAAACCATTTGGGTTACATCGATTTAATAAATCAGGATTTTGACTTGATAAGACTTCTCTTGTTAGTTTTGACCATGATGAAAATGGGAAATTCTCTACTAAAACTGAATTAGATTTTAAATCTACAAGATAGTGTTTTTTAGGCTTTTCTTGCATATGATATTCTTTTTTATATGTATAATCAGGAAATTCTATTTCACTTACAAAGTATCCTTTTTTCTCTATAGAATAAATATATCCTTCAATTAATAATTGGTGATAAGCATTTTCAATCGTGATAATACTTACCTTTAAATGCTTAGCAAAGTTCCTTTTAGAAGGAAGCTTTTCATGAGACAGAATCTTTTTATGAATAATATCTTCTTTTATACCTTGATATAATTGTTCATACATAGGTAGAGAAGAATGAGAATCTAAATAATACGTTAACATATCAACACCTCAATTCTTATTATAACATATCTGGATATATAAATAATAATAAAACTGGATATTTTAATATGTTCAGATATACAGTATACTTATTTTCATAAGGAGGAATAAGTTATGAATAATAAAGTATTAAAAATAGCTATTGTTGGATTAATGGCAGCTTTGGCTTATATAGCATTCACATTTTTACAAATTAAGATACCTACACCAGCAGGATTTACTTCTTTTCATCTAGGAAATACTTTTTGTGTTCTTGCGGCTTTACTGTTAGGGGGAGTGCCTGGAGGAATTGCAGGAGCAATTGGTATGGGAATAGGAGATTTATTAGATCCAGCATATGTCGTGGTTGCTCCTAAGACAATTATTTTAAAGTTAGGAATAGGAATCATAACAGGATTAGTTGCTCATCGTTTGTTGAATATTACATCACGTGAAGGGAAATCACTTTACAAAGCTGTCTTGATTTCTACTATGGCAGGTATGTTATTTAATATTGTTGGAGAACCTATTCTATCTTATTTTTACACAGCATTTATTTTAGGCGCACCTGATAATGCAGCCAAAGCATTAGCTTCTTGGAATGCTATTACAACATCTGTTAATGCATTGTTAACAGTCATTGTTTCATCTGCACTTTATATCGCTATTTTTCCAAGACTTAAAAATAACGGAATATTACAACAAATATCACCTAAGAAGCATTAGCTTCTTTTTTCTATAGTGTTATGAAATATATATCTTATATCATCTACTAGAAAAATTGAAAATACAAATTATCTTGTTCTTTAAAAATAAAGAAATGAGAAAGTATAAGAAGTTTGGGTTCGTTGAAAATGCTGGAACAGAGATACTACGGACTTTTGATGCTTATAAAAATGAAGAAAACAACCAGTATTTGAAACAATGGAAAATTTTTCTATGTTACTTAGTTTGATAGAGATGTTCAAGTAAGGAATTCAATAAAAAGGAAAATACATGATTTTATACTTCTTATTTGTCAAAAGAGTGTGTAATGTAATCTTTTTTATTAAAAACAAACAAGAATATGTTATAATTAGTCGTTATTGATTACTGTAAGTTTACCACTGACCGATATGTGGTATAGAAATGGTCGGGATGAAAGTTTAGTCCTTCGCCTTATGGTGAAGGACTATTTTACAACGAGGGAGAATATACAAAGAAAAATGGGTTTTATATTATTAAAGATAAGTATTTTGAAGATATGTCAGATCCTTATTTAAAAAGGAATAAAACTGGAAATAGACTTCGTTATTATTGCTTTGAAGATAAAAATACAAGGATGTATTGGATGATACCATTGTTTAGTCGAATGGATAAATATAAAAAATCATAGAAAAAAAGAACAGACAGGAAATCATCTGATGTTGACGAGTAAACATCAGTGCGAACAATTGAGTAGAAGGCAAGAAAAGTTTTAGGTATGTTAAAACGTGGAGTTAAATTTACACCTACTCAGCCAGATATCATGCTAATACTAGAAAAGTTGAGGAATGATGAAAGAAAGTCGTTTTTTATCTAACTTTTTTAACAAAGGGACTGTTTTTCAATCACTTTTTCATATTTCTTGAAAAGAGAAAACGGTATATGATATTTAAGAGGAGCTATAAAATGAATATAACGAGTATTTACTAGAAATAAATAATGTATGATAAAGTAAAAAAATGGTTAAAATTGTAGCATGTGAGGTATGATTTATGTATAATCAT
>DEPZ01000020.1:16381-27221 GCA_002359025.1 Erysipelotrichaceae bacterium UBA3379
ATATAACGAACGGTGGTGAAAGAATGGATATAAATCTACAATTAGATGATCAATATTTTTTTAAGAATAAAGTGTTAATCATAGATGATTTAGAGATGAATAGAGTCATTCTTTCTCAAATATTTGAATCTGATTATGAAATCATTGAAGCTCAAGATGGATTAGATGGATTAGAAAAGATAAAATTATATGAAGATTCACTATGTGCTATACTTTTAGATGTTGTTATGCCTAAATTAGATGGTATGCAATTATTAGAAATACTTTATCAGAAAGGTATTGTTGATGATATTCCCGTTTTTCTTATTACTGCTGAAAATAGTTATGAGATTATGGAAAAAGCATATTTTATGGGAGTTATGGATGTTATAGATAAACCTATTATTCCCTATGTTGTAGAAAGACGTGTTGCATCAGTTATCGAATTATTCCAAGCACGTAGAAAATTAAGTCATACTGTAGAATTACAGAAATATGAAATTCAAAAACAAACACAAAAGATTGTGGATTTAAATATGGGAATGATAGAATCACTTGCAACTGCAATTGAGTTTAGAGATGGTGAGTCTGGTGAACATGTTAAAAGAATACATGATATTACAAAATATATGTTAGAACATACTGAATTTGGAAAGGGATTTACTGAAGAGGAAATTCAAGCTATTGCAACAGCATCTATAATGCATGACGTAGGCAAGATTGCTATACCTGATTATATATTAAATAAACCAGGGAAACTTACAAAAGAAGAATATGAAATTATGAAGACACATACTGTACAAGGAAGTGAATTATTACTAAGAATTCCTCAGATGCATGATCATGATACATTTAAATATGCATATGATATCGCAAGACATCATCATGAAAGATATGATGGAAGAGGATATCCAGATGGTCTCAAAGGTGATGAGATTAGTATTTGGGCACAAATTGTTTCATTAGCTGATGTCTATGATGCATTGGTTAGCAAACGTGTATATAAAAAAGCTTATGCTTTCGAAGAAGCAAAGATGATGATTGCTGAAAATAAATGTGGTGTCTTTAATCCTGCATTACTTGATAGCTTCTTCAAAGTAGAGAACAATCTACGTCAGTTTTATACTAAGAAAGGATGAAAGTTATGCAAGATAATGTAAAACAGGAATTAGAGGCATATGGTGTAAAGATAGATGAAGGTATTCAAAGATTTTCTGGTAGAGAAGATTTATATATGAAATTTCTTATGAAATTTGAATCAGATCCTAACTACCAACTCTTTCTAGAAGCATACAAGCAAGAAGATTATGAAAATGCTATAAAATATATACATACATTAAAAGGTGTCAGTGGGAATTTATCTCTTCATTCCTTATATGAATTATCTACTCAGATTAATAATTTATTGAAACAAAATCAATTCGAACAAGTCAATAATCTTATACCAGAATTGATAAGTATTTATCAAAATATTATAAGTATTTTACAAAAGAACCAATAAGGTTCTTTTTAATAATTTGAAAATATAAAGACAATACAATCAATTATCTATATAATAAACATG
This sequence comes from Erysipelotrichaceae bacterium UBA3379, assembly GCA_002359025.1. GTDB lineage: Bacteria > Bacillota_I > Bacilli_A > Erysipelotrichales > Coprobacillaceae > UBA3379. Next base: position 17,925 of record DEPZ01000020.1, read on the forward strand.
AAATATGTAAATGATTTAAAGAAAGGATAAAATAAATGAGTAAAGCAATATTTATAGATGTAGATGGTACACTAGTAGATAGAGAAGGAAATATATCTTTAAAAGTAAAAGATGCATTAAAACAATTAAAAGAAAATGGACATTATGTTTTTGTTTGTACTGGTAGAAATAGAAGAGGAATTGATGATTTAATTGAATATTTTGATGGTGCTATATGTAGTGCTGGAGGATATATAGAATATCATAATAAAGTCATCTATCAAAAGTTTATGAGCAAAGAAGACATAAAAGAAGCAAGAGGGATTTTTGATCAAAATCATATCTTATATAACTTAGAATCTACAGAAATGACATTTCAAGCAGATGGTTTAGATAAACTATTTGTTGCAGGAAATATAGATGAAGAAAATATGAATTCAGAAATGCGTAGACTGATAGCTGAACATAATCAAAGATTTAATGCTCATTCACTACAAGAATATGAACAAAATCCTATTGGTATTTATAAGATGTGTTTTATTGCTTATCATCAAGAAGATTTAACAGAACCACAAAAGCTTTTATCTTATAAATATAATTTTATTATTCATGAAATGTTCTCTACAGACGTTATCAATGGAGAAATCATTAAAAAAGATACAACCAAAGCAACTGCTATTGAACACATTATTAATGAATTAGGTGTAAGTCAAGAAGATACAATCTGTTTTGGTGATAGTATGAATGATTATGAAATGATAAAGTTCTGTCATCATGGTGTCGTTATGGCTAATGGATCTCAAGAGTTAAAACAGTATGCAGATAGTATCTGTGAAAGTGTAGATGATGATGGTATATATCATGAATTAAAAAGATTAAATCTATGTAAATAAAAGAGTGATCCGTATAAAATCACTCTTTTACTATACCTTTATATATATCGAAAGAACTTGTTATTAACAAGAATAAAAATCCTGTTTGAACAAAGAATATTGTATAATCTAGAAGACCATGAATAAGTACCATTACAACAAATGAGACAATTAAAGCAACCAAAGTCTTATCAATATGAGATTTCCATAAATAATAGACTCGCTTGAGATTATCAAATATATAAGGTATGATTGTTAAAATTCCAATAACCCCAAAACATAATAAAGGATCCAAATATACACTATGTGCATGTTCTGTTGGATGACCATGATATGATTTATAGACATGATAATAAGTCATAGGTCCTTCACCAAACAAAGGATGTGCTATAATATTTTGTACAGCTACTTTCCATATGTTCGCACGTGTAAGAAAATAGGCAATAATATTATCTACACGAGGAAACTTTGATGGATTAAATAGAAAATAAATACCCGCAGCCACACAACATCCAAATATAGATAAACAAGTCTTAAAATGTTTATCTAATATCAACATAATCAATATTCCTCCTGCTAAAGCAAACCAAGCTGTTCGACAAGCAGTTAAAACAAGTAAGAATAAATTTAATGCTATAGTTAAAACATAATATATAAATTGTTTATATTGTATTTTTATGTTTTCAATCCTTAATATTTTATAAAATGCTATACATATAAAAAATTCAATCATCATAGCATAATAATTCGCATTAAAGAATACAGAATTTACTCTTTGTTTAGGACTATTAAATATAATAACTTCAAATTCATCAATATCTAATGAATTAAGTATACCCATATATTCTACTAATCCATATAATGCAGCTAATACTCCTAAAACAATAATAACGTTCATAATAAACTCAAATAATTCTTTTGTAATATGCACTCTATAATACAATGTAAAAGATAAAATAATTAATATACCTATACTACATACTGCACCTAAATAATTCCTATATAATAAAGAGACAATGAAAGCTAATGCACAAAAATATAAAATAAAACGACTTTGAGGTATATCTTTATATGCTTGTTGTATTTCACCTTTCATTAATAATCTTATTGTTAAAAATGCGATAATAGCTCCACACATATAAAAAGGCAAAAACATTGATAAAACAGCAACAATGATATATCTTTGATTATGTGTGAAGTGTTGTTTCATATAATTGATACCAAAAATAGAAAACACCTCCCAAAGTGCAACTCTATTTTACAACATTTCATAATTTATGTATACTATAAAAAGTAAACATAACAAAAATGTAAGAAATTATCTAAAGAAAGAGGATAGTATGTACAAGTATTTATATATATATAATTATTCACCCCATGAACAAGACTTATGTGAAATGGAATTTAGACAAATCTTTCATGAACCTATGAAATCTAAATATTATTTTTCTAATCAAGATTTTGATTATACACGAAGTGTATATATTAGAGGAAAACTGAATATTTTATATTCATCAAATCATATTGAAGATATTGTTTTTTCTCTCGAACAAGATCAATTGTGTTATTATGAATTTAAGGTGATTTATCTTAAAAATGAAATAACATCAATGAACTATAATGAATCATTAGAATGTTGTAAAAAACTTGCTTTACCTATAGCTGGTTCTGTAAATATGCAAAATCCTAAAGTTGTTTTTGCTGTAACAAAAATACATGACTTATGGTATTTTGGAATTTATGAAGATACAATGATATGGAATCTTAGAATGAATAAGCCTCATTCCTATTCACATTCATTAAATACAAGAGATGCAAGAACGATTGTGAATATTGCTGTAGGAAACGATTTAAACAAAAAAGTCGTTGATCCTTGTTGTGGTATAGGAACAGTTGTGTTGGAGGCTTTAAGTATGTCGATTGATATACACGGATTTGATATTAATCGTTATGTATCATATCAAGCAAGATTAAATCTAGAACATTTTGGATATGATCCCTTATTGATTCAAAAAAGAGATATGTGTACTCTAGAAGAAGTATATGATGTTGTGATTATGGATATTCCTTATGGTGTTTACAGTCCATTTACTTATCAACAACAATTAGAACTTTTAAAAGCAGCGAAACGTTTAGCACCAAGACTTTTACTTGTATCACATATTTCTATGAATCAGGAATTGATAGATTTAGGCTATCAGATTATTGATCAAGCTACTATCATAAAAGGAAATTTTCAAAGATTTATGACGTTATGTGAGGAAGTGAAAAAATGAAACACTATTTTTTAATGAACCATACAAAAAAACATCATGATTTTGAAAAATATATTCATGAAATTATGCAAGATTATGATTATGAATTGGTCTATACAAATTCTATAAAAGACACACAAAAATATATTTTACAATGTCACGAACCATCACGCTTTTATTCAGTAGGAGGAGATGGTACATTACATGGTGTGATTCAACACCTCGTAGGAACAAAACATGAACTTGTTTTGGTCCCTTTAGGTACTGGCAATGATTTTTGTCGAACTTTGACAAAAGAGACAAATCCACAAGTTCTTCTAAAAAAATCACTACAATGTTCACCACAAAAAATAGACTGCATACAATTAAATGATTTCTATTATATTAATGCGGCTTGTTTTGGTGTAGACAGCGTTATTGCAAACCATGTGCATGATACACCTGATATACCTTTTGTCCCAGACTCTAAAAGTTATATTGTTTCCATTTTACAACATGTTTTTAAATATGGTTTTGACGAAGTCAAAATTATGAGTGGAAAAAAATGTTTATATCATGGAAGAGTGACTTTATGTACTATTAACAATGGGAGATATTATGGTGGGGGTTTTCAGATTGCACCACAATCTATTATTGATGATGGTTATATGGATTTATGTGTTGTAGATAAAGTGCCAAAATATAAAATCCCATATCTTGTTATGTATTTATTATCTTGTCAATTACATAGAAGAAAAGAAGTTCATACGTTTAAACTTAAAGAAGCTGATGTTATATGTCAACAAAGTTGTAATGTTGATGGAGAAGAAATAAAACAAAAAGCATATCATTTTAAGATATGCCCTGCATCTTTAAATATGATTATTTTTTAAGATGTTTTTCTTCTTGTCTTAATTGATCACCTAATTTATTGAGTTTTCTTCTTGCTTGTACCCTGTAAGCATAAATGATGATTGCAATGATAATCAAAGCATAGATACATATTTGAGGAAGAAGTGCAATAGGTTCTGATATATTAAATATTCTTGCACAAAAAGCAATCCCCCAACATACAATGGACCAAGATAAATAAGCTATTTTTTCTAGCTTTAAGTAATCTGGTTTTAATTTAGGGTAAATAGATGCTTCTAAGGTGAATGGTAAATGTTTGACTATGGTAAGGTAAATAACATACAACAATGATAGAAATCCTAAAGTAGGTGACAATGATATTAATATTTTAACAATATGAGGCATATAAATTCTCTCCTTTTTGTACATTGTAACATAAATATGATATAGAATAAAACAGAATATTTTTTATAAAATGATTTGAAACGGACTATGTCAAGTGAATTGATATAGTTCATTTTTGCTTTATAACAATTTCTAATTCTAAATTTATAAAAACTAAGAACAATATTCCTATCATAAATAAAGCTGTTTTGAGATTATTATAATTTATTTTATAGCTACTCTCAATAGAGCAGTTTTTGCATCTTATCAGTAGAAATAGGCAAGTTATCTTGCATTTCTTGAAATGATAGAAAATATATGGATAATAATGCTTAAAGGAAGTGATAGAATTGAAAATAAAAATTAGTCAAAATGAAAATATTTTAGAAACAGAAGTTAATATACAATATCCTAGTAAATGTGATCAAGAAACTTATGATTTATTAAGATATCTAGAAAAAGATAGGAAAATAATATTTGGGTTACGCAATGATAGAAAATATCGTATCTCTTTATATGATGTGTATTATATAGAATATGTTGATGAAAAGACTTTTTTATATTTAGAAAGTGATGTTTACTTATCTCATAATAAGCTATATGAGTGGGAAGAATTGCTCAAAGACACTTCTTTTGTAAGGATAAGTAAGACAACAATTGTAAATATTGATTATTTAAAGTTTGTTCGTCCTTTACTTGGTGGGAAAATGGAAATTACTTTTATAAATGATGAATCTTTAGTTGTAAATAGACATTATTTGAAATCGTTTAAAAATAAATTTGGATTATAGGAGGAACATTATGAAGAAACAATTTATGAATATCATTTATGCTAATTGTATTTCTTATACGATTTTATCATTACTCATTTCAATACTTTCATTTACACCCATTCCTGTTATGGAAATGAATTATATGAATTGCCTTTCAATATTTTTGGTAACGGTACTTATTTCTATATGTATTGTACTCACTTCAAATATAAAAATTGAATCCTTTTGGATAGAAAATATTATATATGTATTAGAGGTCTTCGTTATTGTTTATGGAGTAGGTGGAGGTATATTTCATTGGTTTCCGTTGGAACTGTATTATTTTTTTGAAGTAGGTATCATTTGCATTTTAGTCTATATAATAACAAGTATCATTTTATATCTACATTTTCATTTACTAGCCAATCAAATTAATCAAAAAATAGAGGAAAAAAAACATGAACATAATAGAGGTTAATCATTTGAATAAATCATATGATGATATAAATGCAGTGAAAGATATTTGTTTCAATGTGGTAAAAGGTGAACTCTTTGCTTTTTTAGGGTCTAATGGAGCCGGAAAAAGTACGACAATCAATATATTGTGTACATTTTTAAAATCAGATAATGGTGAAGTTATAATTGATGGACATATACTTGGAAAAGAAAATCATTATATTCAAAAATCTATAGGTATTGTCTTTCAAGAGAATTTATTAGATGACTTATTAACAGTAGAAGAAAATTTGTTAGTTAAAGCATCATTATATGGAATGACAAGAAAAGAAGGGTTAAAAAGAATTAAAGAGTTAATAGAGATCTTGCATTTACAAGATTTTTCAAAGCGTAGATATGGAACTTTGTCAGGAGGACAAAAAAGAAAATGTGATATTGCAAGAGCGTTAATACATCGTCCTCAAATATTATTTTTAGATGAGCCAACAACCGGATTAGATCCCACAGCAAGACAAGAAGTATGGAATATGTTATTAAGTCTTCAAAAAAATACTCAAATAACAATATTTTTAACAACACATTATATGGAAGAAGCATTGTATGCAAATCATATTGTGATTATGGATGATGGCAGAATTGTAGAAACTGGGACTCCTGAGCGATTAAGAAAGAAATATACAAAGAACAAATTAATTATTTTACCCAAGGATGCTGAATTAAAAAATCAAATAAAGCATGAGTATATTCTTGAAGAAGATAAAATCATTATCTTTTTGAATAAAACGCTAGATGCTATTTCTATTATAAATGAATATAAAGATGATATATTAGATTTTGAGATAAATAAAGGAAGTATGGATGATGTTTTTATTGAGATTACAGGAAAGGAGTTATAAGTATGTGGGCTTTCATATCAAGAATATTAAAACTCTATTTTAGAGATAAAACAGCTGTATTCTTCTCTTTATTATCATCTTTTATTATTATAGGATTATATATATTATTTTTAGGAGATACATATACTTCTGAATTTAATCATATAACTGGAGTAAGACAACTCATGGATCTATGGCTCATGGCAGGATTGTTAGCCACATCTTCTGTGTCAACGACTATTGCGGTCTTTGGTATTATGATAAATGATAGGGTGAAGAAAATATATAAGGATTTTTATTGTACGCCGATTCAAAAATATAAATTATCAATTGGATATTTATTAGCGGCTATCATTGTTGGATTCATCTTATCTTTGATTACATTATTATTTGCACAAATATATATATTGGTTGATGGTGGGAATATGTTTGATTTCATCATGTATATGAAAATAATATGTGCATTGATAGTTAATGTTATAATGAATGGGAGTATGATGTTTTTTATTGCTTCTTTCTTTTATAGTCATACAGCATTTTCTACAGCAACCTCACTTATAGGAACATTAATAGGTTTTTTAACGGGGATATATTTACCAATAGGATCGTTACCTGATATTATACAATGGATTATTAGAATATTTCCAACTACACATAGTGCGGCTTTATTAAAACAAATTATGATGGAACCATATATACATCAGGTATTTGTCCATGTACCCAAGGAGTTTATTGTGGATTTTAAAGAATATTTTGGTATAACTTTATCTTTTCATAATATAGAGTTAACACCATTGTTGCATTATATATATTTATCTTTTTTTATTGTTTTGTTTTTTGTTATTGCAATGTATTATAGAAACAAAGTAAAAAAACCAATGTAAATCACATTGGTTTTAAAATACATTATTTTTGATGAGCAAATTGAGAATTATAAAGCTTTTCATACTCACCTTTTTTAGCAAGTAATTCTTCATGTGTTCCTTGTTCAACAATATCTCCATTATTAATCACAAGAATTAAATCAGCACTTTTGATTGTAGACAACCTATGTGCAATAACAAAGCTAGTACGACCTTTCATAACTTTTTGCATAGCATCTTGTAATATTTTTTCTAGTCTTGTATCTACTGATGAAGTTGCTTCATCTAGGATTAAAATTTGAGGATCTTTTAAGATAGCTCTTGCGATTGTGAGCAATTGTTTTTCACCTTGTGAAATGTTATTTGCTTCTTCGTTGATAATAGAGTCGTATCCATCAGGAAGTGTTTTAATAAAATGATCAACATTCGCCATTTTTGCTGCTTGTATCACTTCATCTTTTCTTGCATCAAGTCGACCATAACGAATGTTATCAAAGATACTTCCATGGAATAACCATGTATCTTGTAAGACCATACCAAATAAAGAACGTAATTCTCCTCTAGGTATTTCTCTAATATCTACACCATCAATTTTAATGCTTCCACCTTTCACATCATAGAAACGAAGTAGAAGATTGATGATTGTTGTCTTTCCTGCACCAGTAGGTCCCACAATAGCAACCATTTGCCCACTTTTGACTTGGACGTTGAAATCTTTCATTAAGTTTTCTTCATAATATCCAAATTGGACATGTTCAAAATCTACACATCCTTGGATATTTTCAATATGTTTGGCAGGAGAGTATTCTGCAACTTCTTCGGGTTCATCTAAAAATTCTACAACACGGACAAGAGCTGCATACGCTGCTTGTATTTGTGAAGATAAGTTAGAAATCTGAGATAGGGGATCATTGACTTGCCAGATATATCTAATAAAGGCTTGTAATTGTCCCACAAGAAAAGTTCCAGCTAAAACTTCTGTTGTCCCTATAATCGCAATAATACCTATTGTAAGATATGTGACTAATGAATTTAATGGAGCAATTGTAGAAGAAACAAACTGAGCTTTAAATGCATGATCTCTTAATTGATTATTAATATCTTTAAACTTTTCTATAGATTCTTCTTCTTGATTAAAGAGAAGTATCTCATTATATCCAGTGTACATTTCAGTAATTGCACTATTTAAATCACCAAGTGTATTTTGTTGTTTCTTAAAGAGTTTATGACTATGTCCAACAACAAACTTTGTAATAAGTAATGACAAAGGAACAATAAATGTTGCAATAATAGCCATTTTTACATTAATCATATACATCATAGTTAAAGCCAGTGTTAAAGTTAATATACCACTAATAAGTTGTGTAAAACTTTGTTGTAATGCATTAGATATTGCATCAATATCATTTGTTAAACGACTTAAAACATCTCCAAAATGATGATTATCAAAATAACGTATAGGTAGTCTTCTCACTTTATTTTGTAAGGCATCACGTAAATCAAACATTGCATTTTGTATAGAATTTGTTAGAAATGAGATAGAAATAATTTGACTTACAACTTTAATAGCATAAATAACTAAGAGAAGAATAATTGTTTGTAATATCTTATCAAAATGAATATGAAGACCATTCATTCCTTGACTCTCACTAATATCTTTAGCTATTTGTGTTGTAATAGATCCTTCTATACTTGGAGCTATAGCCATTGTTATATTAAAAATAAGAATCATACCAATTGCAATAAAAAATCCCCATTTATAAGGTTTAATAAAAGTGAAAAGAGCTTTGATAGTATCTAATAAACTTTTCTTTTTATTCATAAGCTAATTCCTCCTCACTTAATTGAGATAATGCTATCTCTTTATATATTTGACAATCTTTTAATAATTCTTTATGTGTTCCTTGTCCAACAACTTTACCTTCATTTAAAACAACAATTTGATCAGCTTCCATAATACTTGATATTCTTTGAGCAACAACCATCATAATAGAATCTTTCATTTCATGTTTTAAAGATTCTCTTAGTTT
>DEPZ01000020.1:27309-41876 GCA_002359025.1 Erysipelotrichaceae bacterium UBA3379
CGTTGTTTTTGACCACCAGATAAGTTAGTTGCACCTTCACTGATAGGTTCTTGAAAACCTAATTCTTTATCCATAATAAATGAGTAAGCTTGTGCAATTTTAGCAGCATGTTCTATTTCCTCAATAGAAGCATCTTTTTTACCAAAACGAATGTTATCTTCAATCGTTCCACTAAAAAGAATAGCTTTTTGTGGAATGACTCCTAACATATCTCTTAATTTATAAACATCATAATCCCTAATATCAATTCCATTGATCTTAATACTTCCACTTGTCACATCATAGAAACGAGGAATTAAATTCACCAAAGTACTTTTTCCTGAACCAGTGCTTCCAATAAATGCAATTGTTTGTCCTTTATATATTTTAAAAGAAATATCTTCTAAAACAGGTTCTTCTCCATCAGGATATACAAAAGTCACATGATCAAATTCAATACTTAATTCTTGATCTTCATTTTGAACATTTGGGTGATTTTGAATCAAAGGTTCTGTTTCTAATATTTTTTGTATTCTTCTTGCTGAAACAGCAGCTCTAGGATACATCATAAACACAGTACAGAATAACATAATAGAAAACATCGCATGGAATAAATAATCCATAAATGCAACAAGCTGTCCGACTTCTAATGCTCCATTTTGAATTAAATGAGCAGCTACCCAATAAATTGTAATTCCTGCAATATTCATCAACATAAAGAATACAGGTTGTGTCATTGTCATTAATTTAAATAAACGTTTAGAATAACGAGTAAATTGTTCATTTGTTTCATCAAATCGTTTTTGTTCATAAGCATCATTATTAAAAGCACGAATAACTCTAATTCCACTTAAGTTCTCTCTTGATATTCTATTAATACTATCTAGAGATTGTTGTTGATTTTCAGAAATAGGTTTAGAAATTTTCGCTACAACAAATACACCAATAATAACTAATGGAATGGTTGCTCCAATAATATACGATAATGTTAAAGAAGATGTTGCTGTAATAATAAAGCTGAAAATAAACATAATAGGTGTCATTAAAGCTGTTCTTAATAACACATTAACAAATAATTGAATTTGGAAAGCATCATTATTTGTTCTGGTAATCATAGAAGAAATACCTATCTGATTAAATTCATTTGCTGTAAAAGACTGTGCTTTTGCAAAAATATCATTACGAATATCTCTTGTAATACTTGTAGAAATTCTTGCACAACAATAACCTAATAAGATGGTTCCAGCAACTCCTATAACAGAAATAATCAGTATAAGAAATCCCATCTTATAAATGTATCCAATATCTTGATTAGTCACACCAGTATCAATCATCTTTGCAACAATAGTAGGAATACCAAGCTCTACGAGTACAAAACCAAAGACTGATATCACATTTATCATGAACCAGAATTTATATTTTTTTAAATATTTAAGAATAAAGTTCATACATAACTCCTTTCATTGCAATTTTATTTCCTTTGGTTATAATAAACTATAATGTTACCTTATAGTCAAGAGGGGGATTTATAAAATGAAAGAAAAACTATTATCTTGTGGAACTTTTGCAAAAATATGTCAAGTAGAAAAGCATGTTTTATTCCATTATGATGAAATTGGATTATTTAAACCTATATATGTTAATGAAAAGGGATATAGATATTATTCATACAGACAATATGATACTTTTAAAGTGATACTGGCATTAAAAAAGCTAGGGATGTCTTTAAAAGATATTCAAGTCTATTTAAACCAACGTAATCCTCAAGATTTCTTAAATCTTCTTAACCAACAAGAAGATAAACTTAAAGAAGCTATTCAACAATTAACATCTATACATGAAATGATAAAAAACTATAAGCATTTTACAGAGGAAGGATTACAAGTTAATAGAGATGATATCTTTATTCAAGAGTATCCAACTGTTCCTTTACTATTATCAGAAAATATAGAAAATGCTTCTACAAAAGATTTTGGTGATTTTATGAAATCATATACAACTTTTATAGAAAACCATAATATTATAACAAGTGAATTTGTTGGAATGATGCTTAGTGTAGAAAATATCTTAAAGGAAGATATTAATAATTATTCGTATTTTTTCACAACAACAAAACAAAAACAATACAATTATATAAAAGCTAAAGGAGCTTATTTGTGTGCATATCATCAAGGAGAATATGCTTCGTTGGAAAAAACATATAAAAAGATGATAGATTATGCAAAAAGTCATCATCTTGAATTAGGAAAGTATGCTTATGAAGAATATATTCTTGCTGATATTAGCAGTAAAAAAAGTGAAGATTATCTAACAAAGATTTCTATACAGATTCTAAATGAAAAACACCTTTAATTGGTGTTTTTCATGTCTACATACAATTCTATATGCCCACATTCAGGGCACAATGCTGTTTTTAATGGATGTTTGATTTTCTTTAGATCCTCTGTCTTTTCTATAATGACATAGTCATTAAGAGGTTTAGAGACATCTTCTAAGTAACAGTTTTCTTTCATTGTATGATGACATATAGGACATGTACGCATGACGATCACCTCTAATATTATTGTAACACAAATCAGAAGTTTGTTGATAACTAGAGTGAGTTTTTTGTTATCTATGTGAGTGAAAATTCTGTTTTCATTTATTGTTAATTGCTATTTTAATACATTTACAAATCGTTGAGTGATTTGTTGAGGTCTTGTAATTGCTCCGCCAACGACGGCACTAAAAACATGACATTCTTCGATAACACGTTTTAAATCTTCAGGAGTATTGATTTTTCCTTCAGCAATGACTGGTACATTTAAGGTTTCAACGCATTTTTTAAGAAGTTCAAAATCAGGACCCTCTAGATGTTTTGAATAATCTGTATATCCACAAAGGGTAGTAGACACGATATCAAATCCCATGTCCTGTGCCTTTACACATTCTTCATATGTAGAACAATCTGCCATAGCAAGTCTTCCATGAGCATGGATATATTTGACAAGATCTTCACATTTTTCATTATTTGGTCTTTGTCTAGAGGTTGCATCTAAAGCAATGATCTGACATGGAGTTGTGAGTAATTCTTTGACTTCTAAAAGAGTTGGTGTGATATAGATTTCACTATCATTATAATTTCTTTTAATAATGCCAATGACAGGCAAATCACAAACCTTCATAATTTCATTAATATCTTCTACGGATTGCGCTCTGATTCCACTGGCTCCTCCAACTTTTGCAGCTATAGCCATACGAGACATAATAAAACTAGAATGTAATGGTTCATCTTCTAATGCTTGACAGGATACAATAAGTTTACCTTTTAATTTATCTAATATCATTTGAATGCCTTCTATTTCATTATAAATTGTATCTATGTTTTTTCGCAAATGATCTTAGTATATTCTTACAGTCATCATCTTTTACAAGAAACTGATAATCTGAGTCATAAACTAATGAATCAAAGAAGTATCTTTGCATATTTTCAATAGCTTCTTGGTCTATACGAATGTCATCAGTATTTTGATAAAGCAAGGTGGCTTGTTGATTCCAAAATATCGTTATTGCCTCTAATATAGCTATAAGTGTTTGGAGAATCATATCTTTTATTTGATAATGACAATAATATTGCATAAGCCCGCTATAACATGGAAAAAGAAGAAAATGAAATTGTATATGGATATGATAATGTATCTTTGCGATAAGAGAGGATTCTTGTTGTTTGTTTTCAGTATTATAAAATTCCAAAAGATTTAAGAGATATGAATTGATGCTTTCTAAAGCAGAGAGTAAATTCTCTTCCTTTTGTAAAGAAAGATATGATGTGAAATATGATAAATACTGATTGAAATGATATGTAGGATTGATTTCAATTCTTTGGGTGACAAGATTATAAGATAAAAGAGTATCAATATCTATATCTAATGTTTTTATGAGTTTTAAGAGTATAGATATATCAAGGGTATGTTGATTGTTTTCCCATTTTTTTAAAGTAGATAGGGGAATTTCTAAGATATGTGACATATCTTCTAGAGTTAAGTTTTTGTGTAATCTGATTTGTTTTATTATGCAATTGATATTCATATAAATACCTTCTTTATATACTTCAATCTTAACCAATGAATTGGGGAATATTTAGGGAGATATAAAATATTTGTGCTTTTCCAATAATAAAATACTTGTTATAATATGTAAATAAAAAGATTCACAGTGAATCTTTTTATTGTTGGGTAAAGCATAGATGAAGTTGATTATCGAAATTATCAATCAATGATTGGATATCACCATTGTTTTCAATGCAAGAGAGAACATCATTTTCTATCCATTGATCTAATTGACTAATATTTTCATATGTTTCATCATGTATCATTTGACTATATTTTTCAGGAAATGCTAACCATTTTAATGATTGATATGATTTATAACGTGATTTAACTTTGCGAGTTGACTTTTTAATGTTTTCAACATCTTTATTTAAAATATCTTTTCTTAGTTGATCAAGTGATTCAGCAACTTCTGTTCCATTTTCTTTTTCAAATTTTTCTAATGCTTCTTGCATTGTGAAAATTTTTGTACCGCCACAACTATTTAGCTCAACAATTGCATTAATCTTTCTCATAAGTTTCCCTGCTTTCAATGAAATTATATACTACTATTATAGTATTTTATATAGAATTTTTCTACGATTAAGCATATTATTTTTAAAAAGTTTTGCAGATAAATCTGTAATTTTGTATAAAAAACCATTATTTAACATTTTGTTGGATAAAATATATGTTATAATGAGTCGAGAGGTGAGATATAATGATAAAACTTGAAAATGTCACTAAAGTTTACAAAACAGGTGTAAGAGCACTTAATGATATGAATGTTAATATAGGTCCTGGAGAGTTTGTTTATGTTATTGGACCTACTGGAGCAGGAAAATCTACTTTTATTAAGTTATTGTATAGGGAAGAAAAAGCAACTTCTGGAACTGTTATTGTTGCAGGGCAGGATGTATCTAAAATTAGAAACAATAAAGTTCCTTACTTTAGAAGAAATATAGGAGTTGTTTTTCAAAATTTCAGATTATTACCAAAAAAGACAGTTTTCGAAAACGTTGCTTTTGCATTAGAAGTTATTGATACGCCACGTTTAGAAATCAGGAAAAAAGTAAGAAAAACATTAGAACTTGTAGGACTGGAAGAAAAAGCCAATGCCTTTCCACATGAACTTTCAGGTGGACAACAACAAAGGGTTGCGATTGCTAGAGCGATTGTGAATAGTCCTAAAGTCTTGATTGCAGATGAACCAACAGGAAATCTAGATCCTGATACATCAAAAGAAATCATTGAACTTCTAGAAAGAGTTAATGAAATCAACAATACAACAGTATTGGTTGTTACTCATGATAAAGAAATTGTTCAAAAATATAAAAAGAGAACAATCTTAATAGAAGATGGTTGCATAAAAACAGATACAAGTACAGGAGGTTATGCAAATGGAATTGATTAGTTGTATAAGAAACTTCCCAAAACATTGTAAAACAGCAATGCAAAATATTTGGCGAAATGGAGTTATGTCTATTTCTTCTATATTTGCTGTGACAATTACACTTGTATTAATTGCTGTTATAGGGATCGTAGCAATTAATATTCAAGATATGACTTATGATATAGAAAATCAATTAACAATCTATGTTCAAATGGACAAGGGTGTCAGTGATGAAGAAGCGAAAAAGATTCAACCTGAAATAGAAAAAATAGATGGTGTAAAATCTGTTACATTTTCTTCAAAAAATGATGAATTAGATAAATTAATGGAAAATCTAGATAAAGAAGGAAAAGAATTATTTGAAACATATAGAGGAGAAGATAATCCTTTAGGAGCAGCATTTGTTGTTGAAGTCAAAGATGCTAAACAAATCAAACAAATATCTGATAAGATAGCTGATTTAAATCATGTCAATGAGTCTACAGCAGGAGGAGAATCAACATCATCATTAGTTAAAAGTTTAGAAACTGTACGTAATGGTGGAGCTATATTCGTTGTAGGATTAACAATTGTTGCATTATTCATGATTGCCAATACAATTAAGATTACAATTACTTCAAGACAAACAGAAATTGCCATTATGCGTATGGTTGGAGCAAGCAACTGGTATATTCGATTACCATATATGCTAGAAGGTGTGTTTATAGGTATACTAGGTGCGATTCTACCTATCATTATAGTATACTTTGGATATACTGCAGTCTTTAGTCATGCTGGTAGTGTATTACCATCATTTATTAGTATGCGTGAACCTTTCCCATTTATCTGGCAATGCTCACTTGTATTGGTATTATTAGGTAGTGGTGTTGGTTTAATTGGAAGTTTCCTTTCAGTAAGAAAATTCTTGAAATTCTAATAGACTTATCATTTAAGAATGTAAAACGAGGTTTCGATTTTGAAACCTCGTTTTAATCTCTATTTATAGAATAAATATCATTAATAGGTATTTTTGTAGAATCAGTGAAGATAAGACAATGCGAATATGCATCTATCTTTTTTAGATGTCCGGTGTATATGAGATAGTGACCACCGGATTTTTTTGAGTCTTTAACAAAATAAGTGATACTGACTTGGGGTTGATGGTGAATATCTTGTTGAAGTAAAGCTAATTGATGGTTAATGATATCTATCTGGTTATTGTCTAATAATTTTCTTTGTTCTGTTAGACGTCCTTTTTCATAAACGGCTTCTTTGTGACCTGTAAGAGCAGCAAATGGAGCAAATTGCGCGGCTCTATCTTGCATAGACATAGGTGGATGTTTTTTAGATTTTGGTCTAGGAATATTGATGATATCATCATAATTGTGTATATCTTTATAAGTCATGCTTTATGTCCTCCTATCATACCATTACGTTCTTTGGCGGTTGCTCCTTTTTCTAAATCTAGAGCTTTTAATACAGCATTTTTACCGTATTTCTTTTTGATTTCTAAAGTGGCTTTTTGAAGTCTTTTTTCTTTTTCAAGTTCTTGATCTTGTTTTTCTAAGTCTGTATGAGAAGTAAATAAATCAATTTGTTGATATGTAGGTCTCTTTCTGACTTCAATTTCACTTTCTACATGACAAGCAGATATATTTATTCTGCGAATTGTAAGAACAGGGTCAACATGTTTGTCATACCATTTTAAGACTTCCTCTCTTATCAGTTTAGAAGAAGATGTTTGTCTACTTAATCGAATTGTTCCATGAGCGTGTTTAGGTATTTTTCTACCATATCTATCTTCAGCAATAGCACCTTGATACATAGATAAATTTTCTCTATCGTATCCAATTGTTAATACTATCATATCTGTGACAAGCCCTTTATCTACTAAATCTAAAGCCAATGAATCTAACATTTCTTTAACAATAATTTTTGCTTTAGAAAAAGAATAAGGCGAAGATAAAACTTGCCCTATACCAATACTGGTATGTTCTGGTTTATATGATTTAATATCTTTCATTGTACAAGGTTCATAACCCCAAGCATGATCGATAAGTAACTGGGCATTGACACCAAATATTTTATATAATAAATCTTCATTATAATAATCTTGTTGGTTTCCTACAGAACATTTTGCTATATCACCCATAGTATATAAACCAATCTTATTTAAACGTTTTTCATAGCCTCTACCAACTCTCCAAAAGTCAGTAATAGGTAAATGATTCCATAGATATTTTCTATACATCATTTCATTTAATGATGCAATACGAACACCATCTTCATCTGGTTCAATCTTTTTTGCAACAATATCCATGGCTACCTTAGCAAGATACAGATTTGTACCTATACCAGCTGTGGCAGTAATATGAGTTGTTTGGTATATATCTTGGATAATTCTTTTCGCAAAAGCTTTAGGGGTTAAACCAGCGGTTTTTAAATAGTGTGTTGCATCTATAAAGACTTCATCTATAGAGTATACATGTATGTCTTCTGGTGAAACATATTTTAAATAGATTTCATAAATTTTGGTACTATACTCCATATAAAAAGCCATTCTAGGTGGAGCAGCGATATAATCTAATTCTAGATAGGGGTCTTGTTGAAGTTTTGTGTCATCATATGATTTTTGAGTAAATAATCGATTATGTATTTTATGTTGTCTTTCACGATTGACTTCTTTGACTTTTTGTATAACTTCAAATAATCTTGCACGACCTGATAGACCATATTTTTTTAAAGAAGGAGATACTGCTAAACATATGGTTTTTTCTGTTTTACTAACATCAGCTACGACCAAATTTGTTGTTAAGGGATCTAAATGTCGCTCTACACACTCTACAGATGCATAGAAAGATTTTAAATCTATTGCCATATATATTTTCATAACTGCACCTCCTTTATTATTACCTTTCTATATGGGATTTAAGATTTATATTTATGATAGCATACAAGAGATTCTAATACAATTTTTCCCAGTATGTATAATTTATAATCCATACTTGTTTTTAATTTGAGTTTCATAGTACAAAAATATATGTAATTCTTATGATCAATTATATTAGTATTGATAATCAATTTTATAACAGCAGTAGCTGTAGGGCGTTATACCTTAAGCGAAGGTATGCCTCTTTCGTTGACAGAGATATCCATCACTTAGATGGAAATATGAAAAACAGAGATGATTGACATGACTTCTAATAAAATAGTTATGATGATGTTAAGAATGCTGACATTTATTGTGATTTTAATAAGTTTGATTGTTAAATTGCTTCTTATTATCGATAAGAGTATAAAAAAATAACTACCTCTTAATCTAATAAAGTTGGGATAGTTATTTTCTATAACTGAATTTAAGGTATAGCCGTTTATTGGCTATTCCTTATTAGTTACATTATAGTTTCTGTTATTTTGGTTGTCAATATACATGAATCGAAATGACTTTTTATATTGCTTCCATTTTATATGATTTCTAATCTATCATATCTCACTTAATGAACCCATAAAAAAAGTATGGACATAATAATAAACATTATCCAGCTATATATTTTTTGTTTCTTTGTTCCTTCGAATAATTTAGGTTTACCTGCAAAAAAAGAAATAGGCTCATTAAATTTACACTCATATAGAATAACTGTTATAAGCAATACTCATATAGCTATATGTGTTTCATCAGTTCGAAATTGAAGTATCCAATCCATCATCTTTATCATTTCTCCATATTATTTTTATAATTAGAAGATAATCTAAAGATGTGGCATTTATGTGTAATTTTTGAAATTTATGATGATAAGCTGCTAGGACGTTTGCCTGATAGCTCAAAAGAACTCAAGCTACAACAAGATAAAATATGCTTATCACTATGTGGTTGTCTTTGTATGTTTCTTTCACTTTCTAAAAAAGATATTTATTGTTTGACTATAACATCATAATTACGAATGATTTTTCATTGTTAAAATCATATATTTCAAAAACTTTTTATTTGTCTATCAAGCATACTAAGATAGATATTCAAATATGAAAAGTTCATAGAAGAGAACTATATTTTGTGATAGAATAAACATATCAAAGATACGCATGTCACAAAGCATGTGGAGGGAGGAAAAAATGAAAAATTATCATACACATACATATCGTTGTCATCATGCTTCTGGAAGTGAGGAAGAATATATTAAAGCAGCTATTAAGAGTGGATATACTGTTTTAGGGTTTAGTGATCACTCACCTTGGAGATATGATTCTTCATATGTTTCACATATGAGAATGAAAGAAGGGGAATTAGAGGGATATATCAAGACATTACTAAAATTAAAAGAAAAATATAAAAATCAAATAGATATTAAGATCGGGTTAGAATGTGAATATTTTGAAAAATATATACCTTGGTTAAAAGAAACATTAAAAACATATCCTATAGATTATATTATCTTAGGTAATCATTTTGATGATACAGATGAAACAGGTATCTATTATGGAAGACCTCTTCCAAAAGAAAAACTAACAAAATATGTAGATGATTGTATTCATGCAATGGAAACAGGTCTATATAGTTATATAGCACATCCAGATCTTGTTCATTATAATAGAGATGATCCTTTCTATACTAAAGAAATGACAAGATTATGTTTAGAGGCAAAGAAACATGATATGCCTTTAGAATTTAACTTATTAGGATTTAGTGAACATAGACAATATCCTAACAATGTCTTCTTTAACATTGTTAAAGAAGTAGGTAATCAAGTCATTATTGGAATTGATGCTCATGAAAGTCAAGCATTAGCTGATACAAAAACTTACGATAAAGCAAAACAATATTTAGAACAATTAGGTGTAGAAGTGATTGAAGATATTCAATATTTAAGGTAGGAAAGTTTATGGAATGGTGGAAGAAAAGTGTTGTTTATCAAGTCTATATACAAAGTTTTCAAGATAGCAATCATGATGGTATAGGAGATTTTCAGGGACTGATTTCTAGATTGGATTATTTAAAAACATTGGGGATAGATGTGATATGGGTAACACCATTTTATCAATCTCCATTAGATGATAATGGCTATGATATTAGCGATTATAGGAAGATACTTGATAGATATGGGACTATGGATGATTTTCAGGAGTTTATTGAAGAAGCACATCTTAGACATATGAAGGTGATTATTGATTTGGTATTTAATCATACAAGTTATGAACATATGTGGTTTATAGAAAGTCAAAAGTCTAAAGATAATGCTTATCATGATTATTATATATGGCATGATCCAAAGAATCATAATGTTCCTAATAATTGGACAAGTTGTTTTCAAGGATCAGCTTGGCAATATCATAAAGAGCTAAATCAATATTATTTACATCTTTTTTCTAAAAAACAGCCAGATTTAAACTGGCAAAATAAAAAGGTTAGAGAAGAATGCTATGATATTATGAAATATTGGCTAGAACGAGGTGTAGATGGTTTTAGATTGGATGTTATTAATATTATTAGTAAGGATGAATCACAGTATGTTGTAGATACTGAGTTAAAAGGGCATCGTGTTTGTGCGAATGGACCACATATTCATGAATATCTTCAAGAGATGAATAAAGAAGTCTTTTCTCACTATGATTTATTAACTGTAGGTGAAACACCATTAGTTACGCCTCAAGATGCAAATCAGTATGCATCATTAGATGGAAAAGAATTAAGTATGGTCTTTCAGTTTGAGTTAATGAATGTAGATGGTGGAGAAGATAATAAATGGACAGATAGAAGATATAAAGTCAAAGACTTTAAAGATATTATGACAAGATGGCAAACGGGAATGTATAATAAAGGATGGAATTCTTTGTTTTTAAACAATCATGATCAACCTCGTTGTGTTTCCCGTTTTGGAGATACATCTTCAAAAGAGTATCATGAAAAGTCTGCTAAGATGCTTGCTATACTATTACATATGATGCAGGGAACACCTTATATTTATCAAGGTGAAGAAATAGGAATGACAAATGCCAATTTTACAAATCTTACTCAATATAAAGATATAGATAGTTTAAATGCTTATCATCAGTTGGTAGAAGTAGAAAAAACAGTGAGTCATGAAGATATGATGAGATATTTAAGAAAATCTAGTCGTGATCATGCCAGAACACCAATGCAATGGGATAATACATCTCATGCTGGTTTTAGTCATCATGCCCCATGGATAGAAGTGAATCCAAATTATAAAGATATTAATGTGCAAGCATCTTTAGATAACCCTGATTCTATATTCTATACATATCAAAAATTAATCAAGTTAAGAAAAAAATATGATATTATCATAGAAGGAAAATATGAGTTATTATTGAATGAGGATGAAAATATTTATGCATATAGAAGAATATATAAAGATAAAGAGTTGGTTGTTATAGGGAATATGACTTCTTTTGATTGCCAATATGATACATCTTTAGTTAAACAAGAACATCAAGTTTTGATAAGCAATTACAAAAATCATCATTTAGGTCAGTTAAGACCATATGAAGCAATCGTTTTTTATCAAAAATACGTAAATTCACAATGAATTTGCGTATATTTTTTTAATAAAAACGAGGAATACACTAAAAAAGTACACAAAACCATGATATAATGATTTCGTGAGGTGAAATAAACATGGAACATGTTACAGATATAGATAAACAAGAATATATAGATGATTGCAAAGCAATCGTTAAAGAAGTGATAGGGTTAGAGAAAATCGAGTTATCTGACCCTGATTTAACAGTACTTACAGAAGAAATTATGGATACATCATTAATGATGGGTGGAGATTATTCAGGTGAAACAATTCGTGCTATTGCATTACAATATGTAAGAAACCAATTTTTACCACGTTTTCAAGCGGCTCATCGTAAATAGATAATATGAAGTGACCTCNNAGGTCACTTCATAACAGAAAGGATGGAGATTATGAATTACGATATATCAGTTTTTGAAGACTTTTTAGAGAAACACCAATCTCAGTATATTGGTAAGTATCGTTTTCATAGTGGTTATAGAACAGGGGATAAATCAAGCAAGTATCGTTATTATATGCTTGATCAGAACTTTAGACAAATTGATATTTATGTAGAAATTCAAAGTCAAAATCAAATTACTTATACATTTTCAGAAGATTTACATGAACAAGAGAAGATATATATTGTAAAAGATGCGATTAAAAGAGTTATGAATAAATCGCATTATACAAGTACACTGCATTATTCTTTGTATGAAAACTATGTCAATACAAAAGATGCAACACCAAGAGTATTAGAGCCTGTTGATTTTATTAATGTTTTTAATTATATGAAATATCATAAAGGTATTAATCAAGCAACAATGGATGAATTTTATGCATTATTTATTCCTTGTTTGAAAATACATTTAGAACATAAAAACTATGCAAAATTTTTACAATCTATAGAATTATTATTCCATAATATGTTATATGAATATGAATGGGATGGAACCAATTCTAAATATTTAGATACTGAATATCAATATCATCTTTATTATATAAGAGAGATTATAAGAATTGTTTATAAGAATTTAGATCATTTTTATAAAAAAGCACAACAAGAATTATTTGATGTCATAGAGATATTGTGTAAAAATCCTAGATTTTCCTTTGCGATTATGACTGATTTTGGTTCAATGGTTTTATCACATTATTTTGTGACAAGTAGTTTAATTAAAGCGTTAAAGAATAAATTGGTTTTATTAGACAAAGATGAAGATAGAGAAGATGGAAATTTGGTTTTCTCTTATATTTATTATATATTTAATAATGATTATGAGCAGTATCATGATGTGATACTTATATTATTAAGACAGATTATAGGGAATATATTAACTTTTGCAAATCATGATTTAGATTTGGCAATTGGAAATTCAGTGATACAATCAGATGGATATCAGATCTTATTAGATTTATTCCATGAAGATTATAATACTTTTGTATTTACATGTTTTCCAATTGAAACATTCCCAGTACAGTTAAGACCTAAAGTTCAAAAAGAACTTGTTCAAGCGATACAATATTTTGCTGCAAGAATGGATAATGATAATTATCGTTTGAGTTCATTTGAGCAAGTTGCGAATATAAACAGATTATTGATGGATAACTTTAAGGAGTGGTATAAATGAAAAAGAAGGTTGCTTTAACAAGTGCTGTAGCTTCTACTTTGACAGCTTCAACAATTTCAGCAAGTTTAGCTCTAACAAATAGATTTACTCAAAAAGTTTTATATAGAGAACATTTAAGTAAAGAAGATCAAAGTGAATGGTATGAATCATTAAATGCAACAAAGATTAAGATTAAAAATCATAAAGGATTGTTTTTACAAGCTTATTTAATAGAAAAAGAAAATGCAAAAAGAACAATTGTATGTTTGCATGAATTAATGAAATCAGCTTATTCATTACAAGATACTGTAAAGTTTTTAATGAGTATTATAGATGATGCAAATGTATTAATGATAGATGCTAATGCGCATGGATTAAGTGATGGATATATTCGTGGTTTTGGATATAGAGATGTATTTGATTTAATGTATTTTAATTCTTATTTATTACAAAAATATGGTGATGATCATCGTATGATTATGTATGGTAAAGGAATGGGCGCAAATACAATTTTAAATACTGCAGGGCATGGAAGACTTAAAAATGTAGATTTAATTATAAGTGAAGGGGCTTATGATAATGTGTATAACTATTTGACAAGTCTTTTTGCTAAGGAAACAAAGGTAGCTAAGGTTTTATTTGGACCATTAATAAGAAAAACAATTAAAAAAGAATTAAAGATAGATATTAAGAAAATGGATACTGTATCTTTGGTTAAAAAGAATACAATTCCTACAATTTATGTACATTCTAAACAAGATAAAGATGTACCATTTACAATGATTTTCCCATTGTATAACAATGATCATTCACATAAGATGTTATTTCCTATTAAAGAAGAACATCTTTATGATTGCATAAATAAAAGAGATAGCTATGCACTATCTTTTATCGAGTTTGTGAATGAAAATACAAAATAAAGGAGGTTAAATATGTACTTTGAAAAATCAAAAGGTTTCCCTAAAGATTTCTTATGGGGAAGTGCTTCTGCAGCCTATCAAGTAGAAGGTGGTTGGGATGCAGA
>DEPZ01000046.1 GCA_002359025.1 Erysipelotrichaceae bacterium UBA3379
ATGGTGGCGGTCAAGGTATGGTGTTGATGTGTCAACCTATTATTGACTGCTTAAAAACATTAACAACACCTGAATCGCTTGTTATTTTGATGTCTCCACAAGGACGTACTCTTAAGCAATCTTATAGTGAAGAGCTTTCTAAACAAAAACATTTGATTTTTATTTGTGGTCACTATGAAGGGTTTGATGAACGTACTAGAGATTATGTGGATGTGGAACTTTCTATTGGTGATTTTGTATTAACTGGTGGAGAACTTGCGAGTATGGTTGTTTGTGATTCGGTTATTCGTTTGTTAGAGGGAGCAATTCGTGATGAAAGTCATGAAGATGATTCATTTAGTGATGGCTTATTAGAATATCCTCAGTATACAAGACCCTATGAATATGATGGAAATACAGTTCCTGATGTGTTAATGAGTGGTCATCATGAGAATATTCGCAAATGGAGATTAGAACAATCGTTATTGAAGACATATAGAAAAAGACCTGACTTGTTAGTGAATAGACAATTTACTCAAGAAGAAGCTGAAATTTTAAAGAAAATTAAAGAAAAAGATTGATTTTTATAATGAAAAATGTTATGATGCATAAGTCTTTGGACGCAGAAGTTCCGCTGGTCATGTACGTATGAACTTTGAAGAGAAAATTTGTAAGGAGGAAGTCATATTATGAATATGCGTTTAGTAGAAGAAATTACTAAAAAACAATTAAGACAAGATATTCCTGATTTTAAACCAGGGGATACTTTAAAAGTTTATGTAAAAATTCAAGAAGGAGATAAAACACGTACTCAATTATTTGAAGGTGTATGTATTGCTAGAAAAGGTTCAGGAATTTCTGAAACTTTCACAGTAAGAAAAATCTCTTACCAAGTTGGTGTAGAAAGAATTTTCCCAATTCATTCACCAATTATTGATAGAATCGAAGTTGCTAAAATCGGTAAAGTACGTAGAGCTAAATTACATTACTTACGTGGATTATCTGGTAAAGCTGCTAGAATTAAAGAAATCCGTAAATAAGAAAGTATGGGAGTTTCCCATACTTTTTTTCTAGTCTTTTTTGTAAATATTGGTTATAATGAATTTTAGGTGATGAATAATGAAGAATAAGAAAAAGTATTTATATCCAGTTATTGAAATGGTATTACTTGTGGTTGTTACAGTTTGTATATTTAGATATGTTGTGATTCCGGTAAGAATAGATGGGATTTCTATGGAAAATACTTTACATGATGATACAGTTGCATTGATTAATGCAATTGGTGTAAAAAAAGAGAATATTAAGAGATTTGATATTGTTGTTGTAAATAGTGAAGAATTGAATGAAAAGATTATTAAACGTGTTATTGGTTTACCAGGTGAAACTGTAGAGTTTAAAGATGATGTTTTATATATTGATGGCGTAGAGGTTAAACAAACATTTTTAGATGAAGAGTTTGTAGAGGAATCTAAAACTATTTATAATACGAAGCTGTTTACTGAAGATTTTAAAGTAACTGTCGGTGAAGGCGAGTATTTTGTAATGGGGGATAATCGTTTAAGATCTACAGATTCTAGGGAACTAGGATGTTTTACAATTGATGATATTGTTGGAGATAATGGAATTGTTATTTATCCATTTAGTGACATGCATTGGTTTAATCAATAGAAAGGAAGTGACAAGATGAGTAATCAAGGAAAGAATATACAATGGTTTCCAGGTCATATGGCTAAGGCAAGAAGGGAAATTAGTGAAAGATTAAAGGTTATTGATATTATGATAGAACTTGTCGATGCGAGAGCACCTTATTCATCTAAAAATCCAATGTTAAATGAATTGATTCAAAATAAACCACGTCTTATTGTTCTTACAAAGAAAGATATGGCTGATGAAAAGAAAACTCAACAATGGATAAAATATTATGAATCATTAGGATATGAGGCGATGAGTGTCAATCTTAAGAACTTTAATGAGTATCAAAAAATTATTGATAAATGTCGTACTGTCTTAAAACCAAAAATGGAAAAAGAGAAACAAAGAGGTTTAAAACCAAGAGCAATTCGTGCAATGATTGTAGGTATTCCTAATGTGGGTAAATCTACATTTATTAATAAGTTAGCAAACAGAAAAGCAACTGTTACAGGAAATAAGCCAGGTGTGACAAAGTCACAACAAATCATTAGAGTTGCGAAAGATTTTGAATTGTTTGATACACCAGGTGTATTATGGCCAAAATTTGAAAGTGAACGTATTGCGCTTCATATTGCTTTAATTGGCTCTATTAAACAAGATATTTTACCTTTAGATGATTTATTTATATATGTTATGAAGTATCTGACTCAGGAATATCCTGAATTATTAAAATCAAGGTATCAATTGGAAATTGATTTAGATGATTCAGATTGGATTTTAAAAACATTTGATCATATTGCTAAGATACGTCAGATCAAGAAATTACGTAATGAAACAGACTATGATCGTGTTATAGAACTTGTTTTCTCTGAAATTTATGATGGTAGTATTGGTAGATTGACATGGGAGGACACATCATGTCTGAAAGACTAGAGTATGAAAAAAGAGCGTATGATATGCAAAAAAAGTATATCATAGGTTTAGATGAAGCAGGGAGAGGACCTATGGCAGGACCTTTGGTTGTTGCTGGAGTGATTTTTCCTCAAGGATATGAAAATGATATGATTAATGATTCTAAACAATTGTCTGCAAAAAAAAGAGAAATGTTATATGATATTATTATAAAAGACGCATTGGCATATCAGATTGAAATTATTGATGTTGAAGAAGTAGATAGACTTAATGTCTATCAAGCAAGTAAAAAAGGAATGATTGATGCCATTTCACATATATCTATTCGACCAGATTATGCATTAACTGATGCGATGCCTTTAGGTGATATTATAGAACATGAAGCTATTATTAAAGGTGATAGTCAATCGTTAAGTATTGCTGGGGCAAGTATACTTGCAAAAGTGACGAGGGATAGAATTATGGAGGAATATGACCAAATCTATCCTGAGTATGGTTTTAAGAAGAATAATGGTTATCCAACCAAACAACATAAAGAAGCCCTTCAATTATATGGGGTGACACCTATTCATCGTCGTTCATTTCAACCTGTAAAAGATGTTTTAAATGAACAATTAAGGTTAGATATTTAAAAAAGTTTTAAAAAAAGAAGAAAAATGATAAAAATATGAGTATATAAATAGTAGGAGAGGTATCATGTCACCTTTCTTATAAGTATCTTTCAGTGATGGAAGGTACTTTTTTTATTGTAGTTCATTTTTGATTAAAAATAGGTTGAGATGAAAAGGAGAGAATATGGAAGAATTGGTATTGTATTTTGCGTTAAAGTATGAAGGTGATTTTCAAAAGATTTATAATGCTTTATTAAATAAAGAAAGGGTGGATGAAAATTTAAAGATTGAATTGAAGAGACGTATGAAATGTCAATATACGACTATTTTTAGTTTGGATTATCCAGAACAATTGAAAAATATAAATTGTCCACCGTTTGTTTTATTTTATTATGGTGATTTAAGTTTGGTAAAAAATAAACTTATTTCTGTGGTTGGTATGCGTGATTTATCGAATTATGGACAAAAGGCGACAGAATATTTTGTAAGGGAGCTGGTCAAAGAGTCTTATGTGATTGTAAGTGGGATGGCAAGAGGCATTGATACAGTTGCTCATCAAACAGCAATAGCTCAAGGTGGAAAAACAATTGCAGTATTAGGGACGGGTATAGAATATTGTTATCCAAAAACTAATAAGATGTTGTATGAGATGTTGAAAAAAGACCATCTTATTTTAAGTGAATATCCTTTTATGGTATCACCACAAAGAAAGTTATTTCCATTTAGAAATCGTATTGTATCAGGGTTATCAAGAGCGGTGTTAATCAGTGAAGCAAAATTAAAAAGTGGAACAATGATTACAGCGGGTTATGCTCTTGAACAAGGCAAAGATGTATATTGTGTACCAGCTCGTTTTTATGATTGGCAAGGGTGTAATGAGTTGATTAAACAGGGTGCCAAACTCGTTACAAATATAGAAGATATTAGAGAAGATGAAGATTAAGGTTGACAAATTGAAAAAAAGATTTAATAATAATGAAAACGTAGGAGGGAAATTAATGGGTAAAAATTTAGTGATTGTAGAGTCGCCTTCAAAATCAAAAACTATAGAAAAATATCTAGGTTCTGATTATGAAGTGACATCATCAAAAGGACATATACGTGATCTTGCGACAAGTGGAAAAGGCGGATTAGGTATAGATGTAGAAAATAATTTTCAACCAAAATATGTTATTAATAAAGATAAGAAAGATGTTGTCAAAGAATTAAAGAAGTGTGTCAAAGAAGCAGATTATGTTTATCTTGCAACTGACCCTGACCGTGAAGGGGAAGCTATTTCTTGGCATTTAGCTGAGGTATTGGGTATTGATACACAACAGATGAATCGTGTCGTTTTTAACGAGGTTACAAAAGAAGCAGTTGTAGAAGCTTTGAAGCATCCTAGACAGATAGATCAAAATCTTGTGAAATCACAAGAAACAAGACGTGTACTTGATCGTATTATTGGATTTAAATTATCTAAATTATTACAAAAGAAGATTAAATCCAAATCAGCAGGTCGTGTACAATCCGTTGCTTTGAGATTAATTTGTGAAAGAGAAAAAGAAATAGAAGCTTTCATTCCAGAAGAATATTGGAAAGTGAAGGCTGTATTTGAAAAAGATGATATTGATTTTGAAGCAGAACTTTCTAAATATCAAGGTGAAAAGATAGAATTAAAGAATAGTGAAGAAACTGAAAAGGTTTATGAATCATTAAATAAAGTATTTGTTGTAAGTGATGTAAAAAAGACAAATAAAAAGCGTATGTCTAAACCGCCATTTATTACTTCGACATTACAACAAGAAGCATCATCTAAATTAAATTTTAAAGCAAAAAGAACAATGTCTATTGCTCAAAAATTATATGAAGGGGTAGATATTGGAAAAGAAACAGTTGGTTTGATTACTTATATGAGAACGGACTCTATTCGTTTATCAGAAGGATTTGTAGATGAGGCAAAGACATTTATTGAAGAAAGATATGGGAAAGACTATGTAGGTAGTGTGAAAGTATCTAAGAAAAAAGAAAATGTTCAAGATGCCCATGAAGGGATTCGACCTACAAGTTTGCTAAGAACGCCAGAATCTGTTAAGGAATATTTAAAACCTGAAGAATATAAGTTATATGCTTTGATTTATGCACGTGCATTAGCATCATTAATGGCACCAGCAAAATTAAATGCAACAACATTAACACTAGATAATAATGGATATGAATTTAAGGCAACAGGTTCTGTTATTCAATTTGATGGATATTTAAGGGTATATGGTCAGTACGAAAAACAAAATGATGAAATTTTACCAGAAGTGACAAAACAAGAAGAACTTGAAAGTCAAGATATTCAAAAAACACAACATTTTACAAAACCACCTGCTAGATATAGTGAAGCAAAATTAATTAAAGAGCTTGAAGAATTAGGTATTGGTAGACCAAGTACGTATGCAAGTATTCTTGATACAATTCTTACAAGACAGTATGTAGAGTTAGTAGATAAAGCATTTAAGCCTACAGAGTCTGGTATACTTACTAATGATAAGCTTGTTGAGTTTTTTGATAGTATTATTAATGTAGAGTATACAGCAAAGATGGAACAAGAACTTGATGAAATTGCTGAAGGTGAAGATGATTATGTTCATGCGATTGCATCATTTGAAGATGTATTTGAACCGTTATTAGAAAATGCTTATGATAAGATGGAACAGATTCAACCTGAAGAAACTGGAGAAATTTGTCCTGAATGTGGTGGGAATCTTGTGATTAGAAAAGGACGTTATGGAACGTTTGTCGCATGTTCGAATTATCCAACATGTAAATATATTAAAAAAGACCCTGAACAAATTGAATACACTGGAGAAAATTGTCCAAAATGTGGAAGTCCAATGATTTATAAAAAAGGACGCTTTGGACCTTTCCAAGCATGTTCAAATTATCCTGAATGTAAGTATATTAAAAGCGAAAAGAAAAAAAGCGAACCACAAGTGACTGATGAAGTGTGCCCAAATTGTGGAAGTCCAGTTGTTATTAAAAGAGGGCGATATGGTGAATTTAAAGCATGTTCCAATTACCCTGCATGTAAAACAATCATTAAATAAAAGTCCCCTTAGGGGACTTTTTGGATAAAGAAAGAAGGTAGAGAAATGGAAAAAGTGAATGTTATAGGTGCTGGATTGGCTGGTGTTGAAGCCACGTATCAATTGATTCGTCAAGGTATATCAGTGCGTTTATATGAAATGAGACCGGTCAAAATGACGGATGCACATAAAAGTGAGTATTTTGCTGAACTGGTATGTTCAAATTCTTTAAGAGCTGATGGTTTAAGTAACGCTGTTGGTGTGTTAAAAGAAGAAATGAGAATGTTTGATAGCTTGATTATGCGTTTTGCAAGAATGCATCAAGTTCCGGCTGGAGGATCTTTGGCTGTTGATCGTATTGGTTTTTCTAAGGCAATTACTGAATTTATTAAAGAACATCCATTAGTAGAGGTTATTCATGAAGAAGTCAAAGATATTCCTCAGGGTCCAACAATTATTGCTTCTGGCCCATTAACAAGTGATCATTTATCAAATGCGATTAAGGATTTATTACAGGAAGATTATTTTTATTTTTATGATGCGGCTGCTCCAATTCTAACAAAGGAAAGTATTAATTTTGATAAGGCATATTATAAATCAAGATATGACAAAGGTGATGCAGAATATATTAATTGTCCTATGAACGAAGAAGAGTTTAATGCATTTTATGATGAACTTATGAAAGCAGAAGTTGTTAAACCCAAAGAATTTGAAGAGAAGTTCTTTGAAGGATGTATGCCTTTTGAAGAAATGGCAAGAAGAGGGAAACAAACATTACTATTTGGTCCTATGAAACCGGTTGGTTTACAACAAGTTGGGAAAGAACGTCCTTATGCAGTTGTTCAATTGAGACAAGATAATGCAGTAGGCACTCTTTATAATATTGTAGGATTCCAAACCCATCTAAAATGGGGAGAACAAGATCGTATCATTCATATGATTCCTGGTTTGGAAGAAGCAAAGATTGTACGTTATGGTGTGATGCATAGAAACTGCTTTATTTGTTCGCCTAAGTATTTAAAGCCGACATATCAATTTGTACATAGAGATGATTTGTTCTTTGCAGGACAAATGACTGGGGTTGAAGGATATGTAGAATCAGCTCAAAGTGGTATGGTTGCAGGTATGAATATGGCAAGACTTTTACAAGGAAAACAAATGCTTGTTTTCCCTAGAGAGACAGTTATGGGAGCTTTGGCGTATTATATTACACATGGTAGTGAGGATGACTTCCAACCAATGAAAGCAAACTTTGGTATTTTACCAGATTTTGAAATGAGAATTAAGAAAAAAGAACGTAAAGAAGCTTATGCTTCTAGAGCGATACAAACAATGGAAGAGTTTATTAAAAATGAACAATTATGAAAAAGATATTCATGCATTTATAAATGAATTAAAATATCATAGAAATTATTCTGAGCATACACTAGAATCATATAAACGAGATATTGATCAATTTGTTGATTATTTAAAAGAAGAAAGTATAGAGTCTTTTCAAGAAGTGAAATATTCTTTTTTAAGAGGATATCTTACAAAACTGCATGATTTGAATTTAACTGAAACAACGATTAATCGAAAATTATCAAGTTTAAGAAGTTTGTATAAGTTTTTAATGCAAGAAGAACTTATAGAAGAAAATCCATTTTTATTAGTTGATTCCTTAAAAATACCTCAGCGTCATCCGGATTATTTATTTCGAGATGAAATGTTAGAATTACTTGAAAGTATAGATACATTAACTCCGTTGGGGAGACGAAATAAAGCAATGTTAGAATTAATGTATGCTTCTGGACTGAGATGTTCTGAGGTTGTTGAGTTAAAACTTGGACAAATAGATTTTACAAGACAAATGTTATTGATTCATGGTAAAGGTAGAAAAGATCGTTATGTACCTTTTTATGATGAGGCTGCATTGTGTTTAAAAGATTATATAGATACAGATAGAATTGATATCATGTTAAAGTTTCAAGAAGATCATGATTATGTCTTTGTTAATAAAAATGGTAAGAAGATGACAAATAGAGGAGTAGAGGATATCGTCAAACGTGTAGGTCAGGCATATGATGCAACATTAAAGATTCATCCACATACATTTCGACATTCTTTTGCGACACACTTATTAGAAGCAGGAGTTGATATTAGATTGGTGCAAGAAATGTTAGGACATTCAAGTCTTTCGACGACACAAGTTTATACGCATTTATCTAATGAACATTTAAGAGATGTTTATGAACAAAGCCATCCTATGAGTTTAAAGAAAAAGTAAGAAAATAACAGATAAATTCCAAAAAAGATATTGACGAATAAGTAGGAAAATGCTATTATACCACTGTTGTAGACCTCTAGCTACAACCGCACATAAAAGGTATTAAAGCGAAGCTGCCTTCATTGGCGAGTCTGAGATTTAAAAAATGAAAAGGAGGTACATCATGTACGCAATTATTGAAACTGGTGGAAAACAATTAAAAGTTGAAGTTGGAGATACTATTTTTGTTGAAAAATTAGATGTTCAAGAAGGTGAAACAGTTACTTTTGATAAAGTTTTATTTATCGGAGATAAAACTTTAAAAATTGGAGCTCCTTATATCAAAGGTGCTAGCGTAACTGCTAAAGTTGAAAAACAAGGTAAAGAAAAGAAAGTCACTATTTACAAATATAATGCGAAAAAACATTATCATAAAAAACAAGGTCATAGACAACCTTATACAAAATTAGTTATCGAAGATATCAAAAAAACTGCTAGAAAAGCAAAAGAAGCTGAAGCTGCAGAATAATGATTCAAGTCATTATTAAAGAAGATAATAGAAAAGATATAGTCTATATTCAAGTCAAAGGACATGCTAATAGTGCTGAGTATGGCAAGGATCTTGTATGTGCAGGTGTAAGTACAACTTGTGTGGGTATTGCCAATCAACTTGCAAATATGGGATTTTTGAATAAGTATGGTTCTATTGAACTAGAAGAAGGTTATTTTAAGGTAGAGGTTCATGAGTCAATGCATGATATTCAAGTGGTACTAGAGACATTTGAAACAATCATGAAAACAATTGAATTATCTTATCCAAAGTATATAAAAATCATGAAGACGGAGGTATAATCTTATGATGTTTCAATTAGATTTACAATTATTCGCATCTAAAAAAGGGGTAGGTTCTACTAAGAACGGTCGTGACTCTCATGCGAAAAGATTAGGTGCTAAATTATCAGATGGTCAATCTTGTCATGCAGGATCAATCATTTATAGACAAAGAGGTACTAAAATTCATCCAGGTACTAATGTAGGTAAAGGTGGAGATGATACTTTATTTGCAAAAGTTGATGGAATTGTTAAATATGAAAGATTAGGAAAAACTAAAACTAAAGTTTCAGTTTACCCAGTTGCTTAATAGGGAACCCCTTAGATTGGGGTTCTTTTTTAAAATGAAAAAGAGGTGAAAAGATGAAGTTTATAGATAAAGTCAATATCTATGTAGAAGCTGGAAAAGGTGGAGATGGTGTTGTAGCTTTTAGACGTGAAGCCTATGTACCGAAAGGTGGTCCTGCTGGAGGAGATGGTGGAAAAGGTGGAAGTATTATTTTTGAAGCAACAACATCTTTGTCTACGTTATTAGATTTTAGATATAGAAGAGAATATAAGGCGCGTGCTGGTGGTCAAGGTATGGCTAAGAAAATGCACGGGGCTGATGCGGCTGATATGATTTTAAAAGTTCCTGTAGGTACAGTTATTTATGATGAAGATACGGGAAAAATATTAGCGGATTTAACGCATGATAAACAACGTGCAGTAATTGCTAAAGGAGGACGTGGCGGAAGAGGTAACGCAAGATTTGCAACAAGCCGTAATCCTGCTCCAACAATCTGTGAACGTGGTGAACCAGGAGAAAAATATAATTTAACTTGTGAATTAAAATTATTAGCTGATGTTGGTTTGGTGGGATTCCCATCTGTAGGGAAATCAACTTTCTTATCAGTTGTATCTCGTGCAAGACCTGAAATTGCAGATTATCATTTTACAACAATTGTACCTAATTTAGGTGTTGTGCAATCTAAAGATGGACGTTCGTTTGTTATGGCGGATTTACCTGGATTAATTGAAGGAGCGAGTCAAGGAAAAGGATTAGGTCATCAATTCTTAAGACATATTGAAAGATGTCGAGTGATTGTTCATATTATTGATATGGGTGGAACCGAAGGAAGAGATCCTTATGAAGATTATCTTGCAATTAATAAAGAACTTGGTGAATATAAATATCGTTTATTAGAAAGACCTCAAATTATTATTGCTAATAAGATGGATGAGCCACAGGCTGAAGAAAACTTAAGAATCTTTAAAGAAAAACTTGAAGAAGATATTCCAGTATTTCCAGTGATTGCACTTATACAAGAAGGTGTTGATATGCCATTATATGCGATTGCTGATTTACTAGATAAAACACCTTCATTTGTTGAGGAAGAAGAAGTTGAAAATAGTGTATTGTATACATATGAAAGTAAAGATGAAATTGGCTTTGAAATTCATAATGAAGGTAATGGATATTGGCATGTAACTGGTGAAAGAGTGGAAAAAATAGTGCAAATGGCATCATTAGGTAGTGATGATGGTGTAAAACGTTTTGCTCAAAAAATGCGTAATATTGGTCTTGATGATGCATTGCGTGTTGCTGGTGTACAGCCGGGAGATACAGTTTCTATATTAGATTTTGAATTTGAGTTTTATGATTAATTATGATAGGAACAATTATTAATACAATTGCAGTGATTGTAGGAAGTACTCTTGGGATGATTTTCCATAAGGGGATTCCTACAAGAGTTGCTGATGCTATGATGAAGGCTCTTGGTTTATCAACGATATTTATTGGTGTACAGGGAGCTTTTGAGGGTCATAATACTTTGGTTATGATTCTTTCTATGGTTTTAGGTGTTGTGATTGGTGAGACAATAGACATAGATGCAAGAGTGAATACATTTGTGAATAAGATTGAAAAACGTTTTGTTAAAAATCAAAAAGAAGGACATAGTTTGTCAGAAGGTATTATTTCTTCTAGTTTATTATTTTGTGTGGGTTCTATGACAATTGTAGGATGTTTGAATGCAGGGATTCAAAAGGATTATACTTTGTTGATGACAAAATCGGTTATGGACTTTTGTGCTTCGATGATTTTTGCTTCTACTCTAGGTTTGGGTGTTTTATTATCATCTATTGTTGTTTTTGTATATCAAGGAGCGTTGACACTTCTTGCGAGTTTTGCTGCTCCCTATTTAACAACAATAGTGATTGGAGAGATGACTTGTGTAGGTTCGCTTATTATTGTAGCGACAGGTTTAAATGTTTTAAAAATCACACAACTAAGATTGATGAATTTTATACCAGCAATGTTTTTACCTATAGTGATTTGTCTATTTATATAAAATGAGAAATTCTTCTCATTTTTTTGTTTGGATATGATATAATGGATAAGTATATAGAGAAGTAGAGGTAAATTATGTATAGTTATATAAAAGGTTTAATTGTTGATTTAGCTAAGAATTATATTGTTATTGATAATCAAGGAATTGGTTATTTGGTTTATGTAAGTAATCCTTATCAGTTTACAAGGGGTAAGGAAGCTATGGTTTATATTTATCAACAAGTGAAAGAAGATGGGATTCTTTTGTATGGATTTCGTACAAAAGAAGAAAAAGATTTATTTTTAAAATTGATTATGGTAAAAGGTATAGGTTGTAAAACAGCGATTGGTATTCTTGCAACAGGTGATGTCAATGCGATTATTCAAGCGATTGAATCTAAGAATATAGCTTATTTAAAGAAAATCCCTGGTATTGGACCAAAAGCAGCACAACAAATTGTATTAGATTTACAAGGGAAATTTGTTTTACTTCCAACAGAGCTTATTATGGGATCAGTTGAGTTTGATGAGGCTGTTGAAGTATTAATTGCTTTAGGATATAAGCGTCAAGATGTAGATAAGGTCATGAATACTTTGATTCATGAACAATTAGATACGAATGGTTATGTCAAAAAAGCATTAAGTCTACTTGTGAAAGCATAGGAGGGAGAATATGGACGCAAAGCGTGATATATTAGATGCATCTTGTCATATGGAAGATGAAGAGAGTCAACTTCGTCCTCAATCGTTTGATGAATATGTGGGCCAATCTAATTTGAAAAGTAATTTGAAAGTCTTTGTTGGAGCCGCGAAGATGCGAGATGAATCATTAGATCATGTGTTGTTATATGGTCCTCCAGGACTTGGGAAAACAACCATGTCTATGATTATTGCTAATGAAATGGGAACGCATTTAAAAACAACAACAGGTCCAAGTATTGAAAAAACAGGAGATCTTGTTGCAATACTTACATCATTAGAACCTGGAGATGTTTTGTTTATCGATGAAATTCATCGATTAAATAAAGTCGTAGAAGAGATTTTGTATCCTGCTATGGAGGATTTCTTTGTTGATGTTGTGATTGGTAAAGAGGCATCAACACGTTCAATACGTATTGATCTTCCACCATTTACACTTGTAGGAGCAACTACTCGTGCTGGTGATTTATCTGCTCCATTAAGAGATCGTTTTGGAATAGTATCTAAATTAGAGTATTATACGGAAGATGAACTTGCTCAAATTATTAGTCGTACGAGTCAAGTTTATCGTATGGATATGGATGAAGAAGCAAAAAGAGAATTAGCCAAACGTTCTAGAGGAACACCAAGGATAGCTAACAGATTATTTAGACGTGTTCGTGATTTTGCTCAATATAATGGAGATGAGCGTATTACAAAAGAAAGAACTGTAGAAGCATTACAGCGTTTAAAAGTAGATGAACTCGGTTTGGATGATGTGGACCATAAATATTTATTGGGAATTATTCATCGTTTTCAGGGCGGACCTGTGGGGTTAGAAGCCATTGCTGCAAGCATTGGAGAAGAACCGTTGACTTTAGAAGATGTTTATGAACCTTATTTATTACAAACTGGATTAATCAAAAGAACACCAAGAGGTCGTGTTGTGACTGATTTGGCTTATAGACATTTTAATATATCAAGAGAAGATTTTTAACCGTTATGAAAAATAGCGGTTTTTTTATTGGGGGGAATTATATGATAAAAAAATGGATAGCGTGTTTGATGCTCATCATTTGTTCGATTTTATATGATTATAGACATCCTATACAAAAAGAACAGAAAACCATTTCACGTGCTTATGTGATATTAGAAGGTGAATTTTTAAAGACAGGTAAATATGAATTTGATCGAGAACTCACTGTCAAAGAATTAGTTGACATTGTAGGTGTGTCTAAACAAGCAAGTCTTAGTTCGCTAAATATGGAGTATATTGTAAAAGATGAATCATCTTTATATCTTCCTAAGAAAAAGAAAGATATGATTTCGTTAAATCATGCTTCGAAAACAGAATTAATGACATTAAAAGGTGTAGGTGAAAAGACAGCTTTGAAAATTATTGAATATCGTAGAGTGCAACCATTTGAATGTTTAGAAGATATTCAAAATATTAGTGGTATAGGCGAAAAGACTTATAAGAAATTTAGGGATGATTTATGCTTATAAGATATCATCTTATATATTATGCTTTAGGATGTTTGCTTGTTGTTTTATCTTTATATCATCACTATATATTTTGGGTACTCACTATTATATATCTCTATTATATTTTTAAACGATTAGATTTAAAGTATATGCTTGTTTTGATTTTGTGTATGAGTGCTGTTTCTTTTCCACGTGTACATCAAAATATGCCTTTGCGTATACAAGGAAGTGTTATCAAAACAAGTCAATATTATTGTGATGTATTGACTGATTACGGAACAGTGCGCTTGTATCATGATAAGTGCTTTCAATATCGTGATCGAATAGATGTGAGAATATCAAAGCTAGAGATGAAAGAAAATACGAATGATTATGGTTTTTGTGAAAGATTATATTTATATGGGCAAAATATATTCTATAAGGCAAAATTAGAAAAATTGATTTCAATTGAA
Organism: Erysipelotrichaceae bacterium UBA3379; assembly: GCA_002359025.1. Taxonomy (GTDB): domain Bacteria; phylum Bacillota_I; class Bacilli_A; order Erysipelotrichales; family Coprobacillaceae; genus UBA3379. Next base: position 14,190 of record DEPZ01000046.1, read on the forward strand.
TCACATCAAGGTTTATATCATTGGTTAGAAAAGAGATTTGATGAAAGAAGTGAAGTTGAAAGCTATCAAAGAATGTTTGTTTTAGGTGAAAAGAATGAAGATATGAAGGAAGATTATGATTTGCTTTCTAAACAAAATCTTGTACATTTGTTTGCCTTGTCAGGTATGCATATTCATATTTTATCGCAAATGTTAGAAAAATTATTGGTGCAGTTTATAAATAAAAAATATGCGAAAGTATGTTGTTTGGTTATTTTAGGAGTTTATATTTTTTCTATACCCATGCAGATTTCTTTATATCGTGCTTATTTTTGTATGTTACTGTCCTTTTTATTAAGGAAGTGGTTGAATGCTTTGGATATATTATCTTTGTTGACAATTGTTTCTTTAATCTATAATCCTTATATCATTTATAATATATCTTTTGTTTTTTCGTATTTTATTTATTTTGTTGTTTTAATAACGAAGCAGATGTCTATGAGTGCTTTTTTTATTTATTTAGCAGGATTGCCTATTGTTTTATGTATGCAACATCAGATTCCTTTGTTGTCGTTTATAGTGGGATGGATTTTATCTCCATTTATAGAGTTGTTATATATCTTTTCATTTTTATCCACACTTTTTCCAATGCTATCTTATATAGAGTGGATACTTGTAGATACCATGCAAAAGATATTGCTGTTTTTAGAGCATATTCAAGGATTTTTGGTTTTGGCACATCCTACTTTGATATTTCTTGTTATTTATTATATTTTATATTTCCAAATTCTATACAGAAAAGAATTGAAACAATCTTATCGAAAAACAATATTAATGATGATATCTTTGATATTGTCTTTTTCTTTTTATAGTCGATATAAAATATATGGAGAAGTGACAATGATTGATGTGGGGCAAGGAGATTGTACACTTATTAGACTGCCGCTTAATCAAGGAAATATTTTGATTGATACAGGTGGTGATAGAAATTATGATCTTGCGATGACGACAATTATTCCGTATTTACGTGCTGTGGGTATAGAGAGATTGGATTATGTTTATATTTCGCATGATGATTATGATCATTGTGGTGCATTGGAATCACTTGTTAAAAATTTTTCTGTTAAACATGTTATTAGAGAATATGAGAAGTATCGTCGTATTGGATGCATGGAGGTCACTATGTTGAATACAGGAGAACAATATACTGAAAATAATGATTGTTCTTTAATTATGAAAGTGGATTTGCCAAATATGTCATTATTGTTTATGGGAGATGCTTCTTTTCAGGTTGAAATAGATTTAAAAAAGAAATATAAGCATTTAGATATTGATGTATTAAAGGTCTCTCATCATGGCAGTCAAACATCATCTTCTACTGATTTGTTTGAAATGATATCACCATCGATTGCAATGATAGGTGTAAAGAAAAATAATGTTTATCATCATCCTTCAAAAGTTGTTATAGATAGGTTAGAAAGAAAAAAAGTGAATATATTAAGGACTGATCTAGATGGCATGTTTCATATAAGATTTTATGGAAAAGAACGTTACATTTTGAATTGATTCATGTATAATAACAAAGAGGTGATGTAGATGAATTTTTTGATTTATGGAGAAGAGCCATTATTAATGGAACAACGTTTAAATCAATTAAAGAAAAAATATCATATTGTAGAAGAAGATATGAATCTCATGACTTATTGGTGTAATGAAACCAAGATGTCTACAATTATTGAAGATGCATTAACACCACCTTTTTTAACTGAATATAAGATGATTGTTATAAAAAATCCTCTCTTTTTAACAACAGCAAAACAAAAAGATGTCAATGAAGATGATGTGAAGATGTTTATAGATTATATTAGTAAAGAAAATCCTACCACTCTTTTGGTTGTTTATCATGATCAAAAGAATTTTGATGAAAGAAAAAAGGTTGTAAAAACATTGCGTAAGTATGCGAAATGTTATGATTTACGTAAACTGGATTATCATGATCTATATAAGATGACAGCAAAGGCAATAGACGAAAGGCATTGTCATATTGATGAAGATGCATTGGAACTGTTTTTATCGAGAATGAACGATGATCTTTATACAATATTACAAGAGGTTAATAAACTTTGTCTTTATGATAAAAATATTACTAGAGAAGCTGTTGATAAGCTAGTCGTAAAAAGGACAGAAGAGAATGTATTTGATTTAACAAAATCTATTTTAAATAAAGATATGGCAAAGAGTATTGCTATATATAAAGATTTGATTATGAATAATGAAGAACCAATCAAATTGATTGTCTTGATAGCAAATTCAATGCGTTTATTATATCAGGTTAAATTATTAGATAGAAAAGGTTATAATGATCGTGAGATTGCAAGTATGTTATCTCTTAATCCTTATCGATTAAAGTATATACGACAAGATGGTAAGGAGTATGATTTGAATGAGTTATTATCAAAGTTAGATGAATTATCAAAGCTTGATGTAGATATTAAAACAGGAAAGATTGATAGGTTTAGAGGATTGGAATTATTTTTAATGAGAATGAAAGGAAGTTAAAGATGGAATCGTTAAGAGAATTATATAAAATTGGAGTGGGACCTTCATCATCACATACAATGGGGCCTCAACGTATAGCAAAGCATATTTTAAAATTGTATCCCGAAGCATCACGTTTTCATGTGGATTTATATGGGTCATTATCACTTACCGGGAAAGGACATTTAACTGATTATATTATAGAAAAAACATTTGCTCCTAAACCTGTGAGTTTCTCATTTAGAAGTGACAGTTTACCATTTCATCCTAATGGAATGATTGTTCATATCTATGATGAAAATGATCAATTGATAAAAGATATAGAAGCTTATTCAATTGGTGGAGGAAGTATTCTTTTTAAAGGTGATTTACAACAAGAACCTGTAGAAGTCTATAAGGAAAAGAATATGCAAGAAATATTGGAGTATGTTGATCGTCAAGGTATTTCTTTATATGATTATATTTTGGAAAATGAAGATGAGAATATTGAAGATTTCTTAAAAGAAATTTTAGATGCAATGTTTCAAAGTGTAGAAAATGGATTAAATAAGCAAGGAATTATCCAAGGTCAATTGAAGTTAAAAAGAGTAGCTAAATCAATGTATCAACAAGCTCAAAATACACGTAATGAAGCAGTGCGTGAGAGATTGTTTGTTTCAAGTTATGCTTATGCAGTATCGGAAGAAAATGCAGATGGTGGTACAATTGTGACAGCTCCAACATGTGGAGCAAGTGGTATTATGCCTGCTGTTTTGTATTATTGTTATAAGCAGTTAGGCATTGAGAAGAAAGAGTTAATAAAAGCTCTCGCTATTGGTGGCTTGTTTGGAAATGTTGTAAAAACAAACGCAACAGTTTCAGGAGCGGATGGTGGTTGTCAGGCAGAGGTGGGGACAGCGTGTGCCATGGCGGCTGCCTCAATGGCATGGTTACATGAATTAAATAACTCATTAATAGAGTATGCAGCTGAAATGGGATTAGAACATAATTTAGGATTAACATGTGATCCAGTGGGTGGATATGTACAGATACCATGTATTGAAAGAAATGGTTATGGATGTTTACGTGCAATGGATGCTGCAATGATGGCTAAGCAATTAGGATATTTGAGAAAAAATAAAGTCTCTTTTGATACAATTGTGAAGGTAATGAAGGAGACAGGGAAAGATTTATCAAGTGCATATAAAGAAACATCATTAGGAGGTTTAGCAAAGGAGTTTGGATTATAATGACACAATCATTATATGTCCATATTCCTTTTTGTAAGCATATATGTAGTTATTGTGATTTTTGCAAGGTTTATTATAAAGAAGATTGGGTGGATTTATATCTGGATGAACTAGAAAAGGAAATAAAAGGTAAAAATCTTGAGGATCTTTTACATACATTATATATTGGTGGAGGAACACCTACTGCTCTTTGTTATGATCAACTACAAAGGTTGATGGATATTTTAAAACCATATACTCAAAATATTAAAGAATATAGTATAGAAATGAATCCAGAGACGGTCGATTTCAAAAAATTGCAGATTTTAAAAAAAGGTGGAATAACAAGGTTGAGTCTTGGTGTGCAAACATTTCAAGAACAGCTTTTACCTCTTATTTCAAGATATCATGATAATAAAAATGTAGAAGATGTTATTTGTCAGGCAAGAACACTAGGTTTTGATAATATATCTATTGATTTGATGTATGGCATACCTCAGCAAAGTTTTGAAGATATCCAAAAAGATTTATCTTATGTGAAAACTTTAAATATTGATCATATTTCATATTATTCATTAATATTAGAAGAACATACAGTTTTATCTAATATACAGTATCAACCTTTAGATGAGCAAGAAGAAGGTTATTACTATGATTATATAGAAAAAGAGTTAAATAAAATGGGATTTGAAAAATATGAAGTGAGTAACTTTGCTAGAGCAGGTAAACGTTCTTTACATAATCAAGTGTATTGGCATTATGATGATTATATTGGTGTAGGTCTTGGAGCACATGGGAAAGTTCAAGGAGTTCGTTATCAAAATACAAGATCATTAACGGCTTATCTTAAAGGTCAGTATTTAGAGTCTAAAGAAGTGTTGGAAAAAGCAGATCAAATGTTTGAAATGGTGATGATGGGTCTAAGATTAACTGATGGTGTGTCTCTACAAAAGTTTCGTGAACGTTTTAATGAGGACTTAGTTTCTATTTATCAAGAAGCTATTCATAAATATGTAAAAATGCATCTTTTGGAAATAAAAGAGGGTTGTTTAACAACGACAAAACAAGGGATGAATTATTTAAATGAAATTTTAATAGATTTTCTATAGGGATAACTGAATGTTTTCAGTTATTTTCTTTTTTTCTTAGCACAAAAGTGTTGACAGTGCTAAAAAGATGAGTATAATAAAATTAGCACAGAGATAAAAGGAGTGCTAAAAGGAGGTTAGAACATGCTGACAGCTAGACAATTGTTGATTTTTAAATGTATTGTTGAAGAGTTTATTGAAACTGCTGAACCAGTTGGTTCTAAAGCTCTGATGACGAAGTATCAGCTTCCCTATTCGAGTGCAACAATTCGAAATGAAATGTCTTTTTTAGAAGAACATGGATATTTAGAAAAAACTCATACTTCATCTGGAAGAGTTCCATCAACTCAAGGTTATCGTTTTTATGTCAATACGTTATTAAAACCTAATGTTGATGATCAAGTGAAAAATCAAGTCGCAATATTATTTGGAGATAGGCATCGTTCATTAAATGAAATTATCAAAGAATCTTGTGAAATGTTGAGTGAATTAACACATTTGACAACAGTAGCTTTAGGTCCAAACTCAGATTGTGAAAAGTTACAAAATATTACGCTTGTTCCACTTAGTCAACATAGTGTAACAGCAATTATTGTGACAGATAAAGGACATGTTGAAAATCGCACTTTTCAGATTAAAAACAATGCATATTTAGAAGATTTGACAAGTTGTGTGAATGTAATGAATGAACTTTTAGATGGGACACCAATTAATCAGGTGGTTTATCGTTTAGAACGAGATGTCAAACCTATATTAAGTGCTCGTGTAAAAGAACATGAAGTTCTATTTAATGCATTTTTAGAAGCGTTTATGAAGTTTGCGAACAGTCATATTTATTTTTCAGGTAAGGAAAATATGTTGTATCAACCAGAATATAATGATGTCAATAAGTTAAGAAAACTTGTATCGGCATTTGAAAATTCAGAGTCTTGGAAAAATTTAGAGCAGATTTCATTTGAAGAGGGCGATGGAGTGAGTGTGTTGATTGGAAGCGATTCTCCTATTGAAGAGTTAAATGATGTATCGGTGATATCAGCTTCGTTTAAGACAGGAAATGAGTCTAAAGGAACAATTTCAGTTATTGGTCCAACGAGAATGCCGTATGAAAAAGTTGTTTCTTTGGTTGAGTATATTTCGCAGAATCTAGAAATGGTTCTGTTGAATTATGACGATGAAAATGATAAACAGAGGTGAAAAAATGGCAGAGGAAACAAAAAAAGATGTAGTTGAGGATGTGGAAACACAAGAGTCAACAAGTGAGGAAACTGTAGTAGAAGAAACATCAAGTGATGATTCACTTGAAAAGAAAGTTGCAAGTTTAGAAGAAGAAGTGACTAAATGGAAAAATGATTATTATAAAGTTTTCGCGGATATGGAAAACTTAAAAAGAAGATTGGAAAAAGAACATCAAAATTCATTAAAATTTATGATGCAATCATTTATTGAAGAACTTCTTCCAATTGTAGACAACTTTGAACGTTCTTTAAATGTCCAAGAACCAAGTGAAGAAATCAAAACATTCTTAAAAGGATATCAAATGATTTTTGATCAATTGATGGCAGTGTTAAATAAAAATGGTGTTGAAGTGATTGAAGCACAAGGTAAAGAATTTGATCCTAATTTACATCAAGCTGTTATGACAGCAAATGATGAAAATTATGGCTCAAACATTGTTGTGGAAGAACTTCAAAAAGGTTATAAATTAAAAGATCGCGTTATTCGTGCATCTCTAGTAAAAGTAAATGAATAATTTAGGAGGATTTGATATTTATGGGTAATAAAATTATTGGTATTGACTTAGGTACTACAAATTCATGTGTCAGTGTAATGGAAAACGGAGAAGCTAAAGTTATTGCAAATCCTGAAGGAGCAAGAACAACTCCATCTGTAGTATCATTTAAAAATGGAGAAATCGTTGTAGGTGAAGCTGCAAAACGTCAAGCAGTTACAAATAAAGATACTGTTATGTCTATTAAAAGACATATGGGTACAAATTATAAAGAACATGTTAATGATAGAGATTATACACCTCAAGAAATCTCAGCTATGATTTTACAAAATTTAAAAGCAACAGCTGAAGCTTACTTAGGTGAAACAGTTTCAAAAGCAGTTATTACAGTTCCAGCTTATTTCAATGATGCTCAACGTCAAGCAACAAAAGATGCTGGTAAAATTGCTGGTTTAGAAGTAGAACGTATTATTAACGAACCAACTGCTGCAGCATTAGCGTTTGGTGTTGATAAATTAGATAAAGAACAAAAAGTTTTAGTTTATGACTTAGGTGGAGGTACTTTCGACGTATCTATCTTAGACTTAGCTGATGGTACATTTGAAGTTTTAGCAACTGCTGGTGATAATCATTTAGGTGGAGATGACTTTGATCAAAAAATTATGGATTGGGTAGTTGCTGAATTCAAAAAAGATCAAGGTGTTGATTTAAGTGCTGATAAAATGGCTATGCAACGTGTAAAAGAAGCTTCAGAAAAAGCTAAAAAAGATTTATCTGGTATGATGCAAACACAAATTTCATTACCATTTATTTCTGCAGGTGCTGCAGGTCCATTACATCTTGAATTAACTCTTACAAGAGCTAAATTTGATGAATTAACTCAAGATTTAGTTGCTCGTACTGAAGTACCAGTAAGACAAGCATTAAGTGATGCAGGTATGAGTGCAAGTGAAATTGACCAAGTTTTATTAGTGGGTGGTTCTACACGTATTATCGCTGTTCAAGAATCAGTAAAGAGATTATTAGGAAAAGAACCTAATAAATCAGTAAACCCTGATGAAGTTGTATCTATGGGTGCTGCTATTCAAGGTGGAGTTATTGCTGGTGATGTTAAAGATATCTTATTGTTAGACGTTACACCATTATCATTAGGTATCGAAACTATGGGTGGCGTATCTACAGTATTAATCGAAAGAAATACAACAATTCCAACAACAAAATCACAAATCTTCTCTACTGCTGCTGATAATCAACCTGCAGTTGATATCAACGTATTACAAGGTGAAAGATCAATGGCTAAAGATAATAAACAATTAGGTTTATTTAAATTAGATGGTATTGAACCAGCTCCTAGAGGAGTGCCACAAATTGAAGTTACATTTAATATTGACGTTAATGGTATCGTTAATGTTAAAGCTAAAGATTTAAAAACTAACAAAGAACAATCAATTACTATTCAAAACTCTTCTGGTTTAAGTGATGAAGAAATCGATAGAATGGTTAAAGAAGCTGAAGCTAATAAAGCTGAAGATGAAAAGAAACGTAAAGATATTGAAACAAGAAATAAAGCTGAACAAATGATTAATGAAATTGACAAAGCATTAGCTGAACAAGGAGATAAGATTGATGCTAATCAAAAATCTCAAGCAACTGCTTTAAGAGATGAATTAAAGAAAGCTTTAGATGCTAACGATATGGCTACACTTGAAGCTAAAATGAGTGAATTAGAACAAGTTGCTCAACAAATGGCTGCATATCAATATCAACAAGCACAAGGAGCAAATCCAACTGATAATGGTAATGCTTCTGCAAACAATGATGATGTTGTTGATGCTGACTTTACAGAAAAAAATTAGTTTAATAAAGCCAAGGCTTAGCCTTGGTTTTATCTAGTCAAGAGGTGAGAATATGGCAGATAAAAGAGATTATTATGAGGTACTTGGTGTATCTAAAAATGCCAGTGCAGATGAAATAAAAAGAGCTTATCGTAAGATGGCGAAAAAGTATCACCCTGATGTCAATAAAGATCCAGGTGCTGAGGAAAAGTTTAAAGAAGTTCAAGAAGCATATGATGTATTGTCTGATGATAATAAAAAGGCAGCTTATGATCGTTATGGGCATGCAGCATTTGAACAAGGTGCTGGTGGATTTGGTGGAGCCGGAGGCTTTGGTGGTTTCGGTGGTTTTGAAGATGTTGACTTAGGAGATATTTTTGGTTCGTTCTTTGGTGGAGGAAGTCGTCAAAGAAAAACTGGGCCAATGCGTGGTGAAGATCGTTTCGTACAATTAGAAATTGACTTCATGGACGCTATTAAAGGTAAGAAGACAGATATTAAAATTAATTATGACGAACAATGCTCTCATTGTCATGGTACAGGAGCAAAAACACCAAATGATGTGCATACATGTTCTCGTTGTGGTGGTACTGGGACAATCCGTACACAACAACGTTCTCCATTTGGAACATTTGTTAATCAAACAACTTGCCCAGACTGTCAAGGTACTGGTAAGGTTGTTAAAGAAAAATGTACACATTGTAAAGGAAAAGGATATGTCAATAAAAATATTACAGTGGAATTAAATATACCTGCTGGTATTAATACACATCAACAATTACGTGTGGCTGGAAAAGGACACAGAGGTGCAAATGGTGGACCAAACGGAGATTTATATGTAGAAATATATGTAAAACCACATCCACACTTTAGAAGAGAAGGAAAAGATATTTATATTACTATTCCAATTTCATCAGTTGATGCGACTTTAGGTTGTGAAGTCGATGTTCCTACTGTTTATGGTGATGTGACAATCAAGGTTCCTGAAGGGACACAACCTGGAACTACACTTAGATTAAAAGGAAAAGGTGTTAAAGATTTAAGAAGTGACGCTTATGGTGATGAATATGTGAAGATTGATGTAAAAATCCCTACTAAGTTATCACGTGAGGAAAGAGATCTTTATTCAAAACTGAAGCACCATGGTAAAAAGGAATCTATTTTCGATCAATTCAAAAAAGGATTTAAAAAATAACTCAAGACATGTCTTGAGTTATTTCAATATAATAAAAAAGCATCCGTAAGGGATGCATTCTTTATTATTAAGCACTTTTTCTTAGAGTTCTTAATTCTCTTGCTGAAATTTTTACTTTCTTTGGTTTACCATTGACTAAAATAGTAGCTTTTTGTAAGTTTACATTCCATTTTCTTCTTGATGCGTTTAATGCATGAGAACGTGTGTTACCAGACATAGGTCCTTTTCCACTAATTTCACATTTTCTAGCCATTACTTTCACCATCCTTTACAACTGTGTTTCACATACTTTGATATAATATCATTATAGCGATTAAAATGCAATCTTTTTTTTATTTTTTTAAGTTATATGTATAACTTTGTTCGCATTGCATTACTATAATATATGATTATTAAGAATATTTCAACATTTTTATTGTTTTTCGTTTACTTATTTTCTTGTCTAATGTATAATGCGTATGCGTTATGTGTGAAATGTTTGTCATTAATAAAAAAATAAGATATAATATAGTTAAATTGAAAAGTGTAAAAAGATCGGAGGAAAAGGTATGATCAAGAAAACTACAGATTTAGGAGATATTAATCTTTCGTTAGATGTTGTGGCAAGTATCACAGGTGGTGCAGCAACTGAATGTTATGGTGTTGTTGGGATGGCAAGTCAAAAAATTATGAAAGATGGTTTTTATGATTTGTTGAAAAAAGATAATTATGCAAAAGGCATTGTTGTTGAAGATGGGGAAACAGGAATCATATTAAATGTATATATTATCGTAGGGTATGGTGTGAAAATTTCAGAAGTTGTTTATGAAGTTCAAAAGAAAGTAAAATATGTATTAGAAACAACTTTAGATATTGATATTGAAGCAGTGAATGTCTATGTACAAAGCATTCGTGTTTTAGATTAGTGGAGGTTAGTCATGAAAATCATTGATGGTCATTTATTTAAACAGATGGTGATTACAGGTGCAACTGTATTGCATAATAATCATCCTGAAATTGATGCATTAAATGTTTTCCCTGTTCCAGATGGAGATACAGGAACAAATATGTCTTTGACATTTAGTGCTGGAGCAAGTGAAATTGAAAAACTTGATACAAATGATATTTATGAAGTGTCAAAGAAATTGTCTAAAGGATTATTGATGGGGGCTAGAGGAAACTCTGGGGTTATCTTATCTCAAATCTTTAGAGGTATTTCTATGGCTTTTGAAGGTAAAACAGAAGTTAATGCTGTTGAATTAGCTCATGCATTACAAAATGGTGCTAAAGTCGCTTACAAAGCAGTTATGCGTCCTGTAGAAGGGACTATCTTAACTGTCATTAGAGAATCTAGTGATGCAACAATAAAATATGTTCAAGAAGGTATGGAAATTGAAGATGTTTTTTCATACTTTGTAAAAGAAGCAGAAGAATCATTAGAAAGAACACCTGATCTTTTACCAGTATTAAAAGAAGTTGGCGTTGTTGATAGTGGTGGAGCTGGTTTATTATTAGTTTTGACTGGATTTATGGCTGCACTTGCAGGAGAAGAAATTGAAAGAGTAGATATTAAAGGAGATGCTTCTTCTAAAGAAAGCTTAGTAGGTGTAGAAAGTAATGATGAGGAAGCCTATGGATATTGTACTGAATTCATTTTTAGATTAGATGAAGGAAAAAGAAAAGTCTTTAAAGAAGAAAGTTTAAGAAATGAATTAGAAAGATTACCAGGGAACAGTATTGTTGTTGTACAAGATGATGATATTGTTAAAGTACATGTTCATACTTTAAAACCAGGAAATGCTTTAAATGTTGCCCAAAGATATGGTGAATTTATTAAATTAAAGATTGAAAATATGCAAGAACAACACAATTCAATCCTTGAAGCTAATAGTGCACCAAGTACACCAAAAGAACAAAAAGATGTTTCTATTATTTCTGTTGCTGCTGGTGAAGGCGTTAGAGATATGTTTTTAGAACTTCATTGTGATTATGTTGTCAGTGGTGGTCAAACAATGAATCCATCTGCAGAGGATATTGTTGCTGCAATTAGAGAAGTGAATGCAAAGCATGTTATTATTTTACCTAATAACTCTAATATAGTCATGACTGCTCAACAAGCAGCGATTATTTTAGAAGATGAAATAGATGTTATTGTTATTCCATCAAAAACAATTCCACAAGGGTTATCAGCATGTATTATGTTTAATCCAGAAGTTTCTATTGAAGAAAATGTGGAAGAAATGAAAGAAGCTATTTCTAATGTAAAAACTGGACAAGTCACATTTGCTATTAAAGATACAAATATTGATGGTGTTGAGATTAAAGCTAATCAATATATGGCATTATGTGAAAAAGATATTAAAGCTTGTGTACCTGATAAATTAGAAGCATTAAAAGAAACTTTAAATGGATTGGTGGATGAAGACTCAGAAATTATTACATTGATCTATGGCGAAGATGTTAATGAAGATGAGGTTTCTAAAATCGAAGAATATGTTGAAGAAAATTTTGATGCTGAATTAGAATGTGTAGATGGCAAACAACCTGTATATTCATTTATAGTAGGTGTCGAATAGAATATTACGAAAGACAGGATAATATTTAAAAATATTTATTATAGAATACGGGTGGCTCGATTTTATCGAGCTTTTTACATCCTATGCATAATAAGAAATCATTGAATACCTTTTGTTTTAGTTTGTTTACTTGCTTAGTAAGTATATTTTATAAACTTAAAGATAGCTTTTTTAGATGTGTATAATGAGAAGGTTTGAATCTAAGGGCATTATATGAAGATAGAATCACGATATGACATGAATTATCTTAAGTCTATGGATTTTTGATGAGTAATCCTATTACGAATATAGTATGGAACGAGCCTAAAAGATAAGCAAAGTATTTTAGTTAAAATATTATTTTTCCTTATATAGTCTATTGAATTAAATTTCTTCTGTTAGAAAAGTAGAAAATAATAGGATTGCATGATATACTATTTATAGAGGAGTGATAACATAGAAATAAGAAAAATAATCATTGATGGTGTTTCTTATAATGTTTTAACTGATGATGAATTAAACGATTTTGTAAAAGAAATAGAATTCAAAAAAGAATTAGATATACAACATGAAAGATTAATGAATGATGAAATTGAAACAATGAGTATTGAAGATTTTGCTAAAAAGCATAGAGCTAGATATGGCTTATAAAGTTGTAATCACAAAAGAAGTAGATGAGGCGCTAGATCGTATTGATGAATATTGTATTAAGCATTTTCATAATTATGAATTTGCTAAAAGGTATTCGACGAAATTATCAAAGTTGCCTCTTTTTTGTCTGAAAATGCTGGCAAAACAAAGAAATATCCAGAATTTCTATATAAATATGTTTCACCTGATATAGGTCATAATATTTACTATTCTATTGATCAAGTAAATAAAATAGTATATATAGAAAAAATTCTTTCATTTAAAGAAAATCAGTAATAAATTATGTAAAACAATAAAATAACAAGTATTTGTAAATTTACGTGGGTTTTACGTTTGAAAATTTTGAAATACAAAGCATTATGTAAAGAGTATATAAAAAAAGGAAAAATAATTGTTGTTTTGAATTTTGCTCAGATATAAGGAAAGATAAAATAAAGTATTATTGGTGATAGTGTTAAAAAGTTCAATTGATTTAAACTATGTAGAATGGTATAATGTATTCATAAAAAAAGTCTTATTGAAATAAATCGGAGAACCATAGCCTTAGTTGGAAAGTATAGTATATTAAGAAACAGAGATGGTTTTTTGACATTCTCTGTTTTTATTATATGTGATAAGAGTATGATAGATAGAAATAAGGAAAGAAGGTAAACTATGTTACAACAAGAGAGACATCAAAAAATTCTAGCAAGACTTCAGTTAGAAGGACAAGTAAAAGTGAAAGAATTAAGTCAAGAGTATGGAGTGACAGAAGATTGTATTAGAAAAGATTTAACAGCATTGGAAAAAGAAGGACTATTAAAGAGAGTTCATGGTGGTGCAACGCATATTAGACAAAACTTACATATGTTAAATGTTCATGAAAGATTATCAGTGCATTCTCCTGAAAAGAAGATTATTGCAAGAAAAGCAGTAGAATTAATAGAACCAGGTTCTATGATCTTTTTAGATATTTCTACAATCAATCTCGAAATTGCGAAAATTATATATGAGAAGAATATGAATATAACAGTTGTAACTAATATGATAGATATTATGAATGTATTTACTCATGATAGTCGAGTAAGATTAGTTTTTTTAGGTGGAGAATTGAATCAGGCTAGAGATGGATTTTTAGGTGCAATGACAATTGAACAAATTAAAATGTATCAATTTGACATGGCTTTTTTAGGAGTTGTAGGTATTAATGCATATGATGGAAAAATAACAACGTATGATATGAATGATGGTCTTACAAAAAAGGAAGTCATTCGTTCAAGTAAAGCATGTTATATTGTCTGTGAAAAAGCTAAGTTTTCTTTAGATGGAAATTATGTTTTTGGTCATGTTGGAGATGTGAGTGGATATATATGTGAAGGTGAGCTTGATGTCAATATTGAAAAGAGAATGTTGGAGTATGGAGTAGAAATCATTTAATTGATTTCTTTTTTATTATTTATTATTGAATTTTATTGAAAATTCACTATAATATAATTGTAAACGATAAAAAATAATAAAAAAGGAGTGAGAATATGGATGAATTGATACAAACAAATAGAATTTCTGTATTAAAAGAGAAGATGTTGGCTTCTCCTCGTTATGCTTCTATTGAACAAGCTCGTATTATCACACGTGTTTATAAAGAAAATGAAACACTCTCTATTCCTAAAAAAAGAGCCTTATCTTTAAAATCAGCTTTAGAAGAGATAGAAATCTCTGTAGAAAAAGAAGAATTGATTGTCGGAAATAGAACGAAAGGAGTACGTCACGGGGTTGTTTTTCCTGAAAGTGGTTGTTCATGGGTAAATGATGAGTTTGAAACTCTGCCAACACGTCCCCAAGATAAGTTTTTAGTTAGAGAAGAAGATATTCAAGAATTTAGAGAAACAATTTTTCCATATTGGCAACATTTCTCTATGGAAGATAAAATTAAACATAGATATGGAAAAGAAATTAACGCTATTGCAAAGGTTGTTAAAGTCAATCAAAAAGATCATGCTCAAGGACATATTTGTCCTGATACAAAACGATGGTTAGAACTTGGGCCTCAAGGATTATTGGATGAAGCAAAACAACATTTAAAAACATGTGACAAGTCACAAGTAGAATTTTATGAATGTGTTGTTTTGGTTCTAGAAGGTGCGATTCATTTTATACAAAGATATGCTTTATATATTAGAAATATGGAAAATGTGAGTGGAGACTTATTAAAAGTAGCTGATATATGTGATCATATTTCAAAATATCCAGCTTCTAGCTTTCATGAAGCTGTGCAGTCGTTATGGTTTTTATTTGTGATATTGCATATGGAATCTAATGCATCTTCGTTTTCACCAGGGCGTATAGATCAATATCTCTATTCTTATTATCGTCATGATATAGATTGTGGTTCTTTAACACAACAAGAAGCGCTAGAAATACTAGAATGTTTATGGTTGAAATTTAATCAAATTGTTTATTTGAGAAATCAACATAGTGCTAAGTATTTTGCTGGTTTTCCTATTGGATTTAATGTTGCTATTGGAGGGGTTGATCAAGCAGGTAATGATGCAAGTAATGAATTATCGTTTTTATGTTTAAAAGCACAGTATCATTTAGGTTTGCCTCAGCCTAATCTTTCTGTGAGATTACACCAACATACACCTTCTCAGTTAATACAAGAAGCTATCAAAGTTGTATCTAAAGGAAGTGGTATGCCGCAATTTTTCAATGATGAGGCAATTATCCATGCGATGGTAGAAAATCTTGATATTGATGAAGATGATGCTAGAAATTATGCCATTGTTGGTTGTGTAGAATTAACAACGCATGGAAATAATTTAGGGTGGTCTGATTCAGCTATGTTTAATTTTAATAAGGTGTTAGAACTTACATTGAATCATGGAAGATGTTTGTTGACTGATGAACAGATTGGATTGGACTTAGGTGGTTTAGAATCTTATTTATCTTTTGAAGAGTTAGAAGAAGCTTTTCAAAAACAGATAGATTATTTTATAGAAAAAATGATTCCGGCATTAGAAGTCGTAGAAAAAGCGCATCAGGAATGTTTACCTACAGCCTTTTTATCAACTGTTATTGATGATTGTATTGAAAAAGGTCTTGACGTGACTTGTGGAGGAGCAAAGTATAATCTTTCAGGTATACAAATGATTCAAATCGCTAATCTTGCTGATTCTTTAGCAGCGCTTAAAAAGCTGGTATATGATGAAAAAGTCATATCAAAAAATGAATGTATGCAAGCATTACGTGATGATTTTCAAGGACATGAAATTACACAAGCTATTTTATTAAACAAAGCTCCTAAATATGGAAATGATGTAGAGTGGGTTGATGAATTAGGTATCAAATGGGCAAGATATTTTAGAAATAGAATGGATAATTATACAAATTATCGTGGTGGAAAATATCATACTGGTATGTATACAGTATCTGCTCATGTTCCAATGGGAGAAAATGTAGGAGCATCACCTGATGGAAGAAAGGCTTTGACACCATTAGCTGATGGAGGAATGTCAGCAGTTTATGGAAGAGATCAACATGGACCAACAGCAGTATTGAAATCAGTTTCTCGTATAGATAACTCTTTAACAACAAATGGTGGACTACTTAATATGAAGTTTTTACCAGCCTTTTTCAAAACACAAAATGGTATGAATAAATTTGAGAAATTCTTACGTGCATTTGTTGATTTAAAAATTCCTCATATACAATTCAATGTTGTTTCAAAGCAAGATTTATTAGATGCAAAAGTTCATCCTGAATTACATCAATCTTTAACAATAAGAGTTGCGGGCTATACAGCTTATTTTGTGGAACTTGCAGGAAAACTTCAAGATGAGATTATTGAAAGGACAAGCTATGACAATATCTAAAGCACTTGTTTTTGATATAAAAAGATTTGCAGTTCATGATGGAAATGGTATTCGAACAACTGTCTTTTTTAAAGGATGTCCCTTAAGATGTTTATGGTGTCAGAATCCTGAAGGATTATCCCCTCATAGACAAGTGATATATTTAGAAAATCGTTGTATACATTGTAAAATATGTGCTCGTGTTTCAAATGAAAAGGAATTGATTTATCATCATCGACCATATTTTTCTAAAGAATATGAAGGAAGTTATGATCATGTCGTTCATGCCTGTCCTACAGGAGCAATCAGTTATGATAGTCAATATTATACAGTTGAAGACTTGTTTAAAGAAATTTTAAAGGATGAAGTGTTTTTTAAACAAGGTGGAGGTGTGACATTTTCGGGTGGAGAGCCTTTTATGCAAGGAAGTTTCTTGATTGATATATTGAAATTATGTCATGAGCATCATATTCATACAGCAATTGAAACATCTTTCCATACTTCTTTAGAACTTATCAAAGAAGCATTAAATTATTTAGATTTGATTTATGTTGATATGAAAGTATTTGATGATAAAAAGCATAGAGAACTGACAGGTCAATCAAATAAAATCATTAAACAAAATATTGAATATCTTTTAACAAGTCATCATAAACATAAAGTGATTTTTAGAACACCTTTGATTCCTGGTCAAACAGATAGTGACGAGAATATATATGATATCGCTCAGTTTATTTATAATCTTTATCCTTATGCTTATTATGAGTTATTGAATTATAATGAACTCGCTCCAACCAAATATAATTACATTGATGAAAACTATCCATTATCTAAAAATCTTGTAAAACTTAGTTTGAACCAAATGAATCATTTATATAAAATTATAGAAAGTACAGGTTTAAAAAATATTATAAAAGAAGGAGAATAATTATGGAATTTATTATTGATACA
>DEPZ01000024.1 GCA_002359025.1 Erysipelotrichaceae bacterium UBA3379
TTTTATTTGACGCTTACATTGTAAATCACCATATTCATGCTTTATAACATTTAACTTATTATTTTCAATTAATTACATATTAGCTTATTCTATTTCTCAAGAAATATTAATGCTTATAGGTATTATTCTTATATTAATATCTCTTATCTTACATCATAAGGAAAATAGTCGTTTTAAAGCATCATTATATATAATTGTTTTACTATTTCTTATTATTGATTATTTCAATATCTTATCTCCAATATATATGTATTCTGCACTTATCCTATCCTCTTTACTATTTTTGTTTAATAGTGTTGTTATATATTTTAAAAATACTCTTCTTACGAAAGAATACTGCCGTTCACGAAGTATAACACAAAATATCAAAACATTTGATAAACTTTAATTATGAAATAAGATATTTTATTGACATGTCAAAATATAAAAATGAATTGTAAACTTATTTCAAATTTTAAAAATTGGGAGAAATATAAAATGTTAAAGAAAAATGTTTACAAATTACTAAAAGTAACATCTGTTGCTTTAATGATATTAAGTGTTTTTGGCGTGAGTAATGTATCAGCAGCTACTATCAGTAAAACACTTAAAGGCGGGCATTCAACAACTCAAGTTTCTGTTACAACAAAATATTATACACATGAAGTTAATATCGTTGGGATGTTGGTAACCCAATTATTATAGGATCTTCTGGAAAAGGAGGAGGAGCCTCTAAAAATGGAGCGCCTTCTACATCAAAAAATGGAAACAATTATAAATGTTCACAAATTGTTTCTATTAGTGCAACTGATTATAATTACATTACTACAAGTGGAAAACGTAAATTCCAATGGGTTATGAACGGGACTACAAATAAATGGGTAAGCAATGAATGTAAAGTAACAACAGTAAAATAGAATGTTTATAATGTGGGCTGATAACTATGTTTTATAGGTTGTCAGCTTTTTAACAGGAGAGTGAAGAGAGTGATCAGAATCAGAAATATACACATTCAGTATGATAAAGTTATATTGGATAGTGAATCTATAGATATTTTAGTAGGAAAGATAACACTTCTTAAAGGAAAGAGCGGAATAGGGAAGACAGCGTTATTGTATAGAGTAGGGTTAATGAGTGATGATGAATCATTTTATTATGAATATAATGGAAAAGAGATAAAGACCAAAAAGGAAAGATATGAATTTAGAAAGAACAACATATCTTTTGTATTACAGGATATAGATTTTCTTCCACATTTATCTGTCTATCAAACAATAGAATATTTTGCTAAAATGTATCAAAAGCAATTGACGAAAGAATATATTCAAAAATTACTTTTACAAGTTCGATTAGATATTGATCTTAATCAAAATATTATGACACTTTCATTAGGGGAAAAACAGAGACTATCTCTTGTTTGTTCATTAATAAAAGAACCTACTTTTCTCATTCTAGATGAACCAACAGCCTCATTAGACCAAGAAAATGAAAAAATCATATTAGATATATTGGATGAATTATCTAAAAAAGGAATAACTATATTGATAGCTTCTCATAGTGAAATTGTAGAACATTATGCACAATGTATCTATGTTATTGAAGACACACATTTGATTAAAGTAAAAGATGATTTTCAAGAAGAATTAGTAAATGTAAATCATCACAATAAGATACAAAGAAACTTTTTAAAGAATTATGTTTTCAATTATATAAAGCATTATCGTTTTCTTTATTCATTTTTAGTTATGATATTAACATTATCTTTGCTTTCAATGAATGTATTTAATATCTTTTTAGAATACTCCAAAGAAAATAGTATAAAGATACTAGAAGGACAGTTTAATAACAAGCTCGTTATTACGCAAGATGAAGAGAATATGTTTTTGAATCAAGACTATACAACATATATGTCTTCATGTTCTATTCAAAACGCTTATCCACTATACCAAATGTCAGTATCATATAATGAACAAGATATCTCTATTGTTCCCTATTTTGAAAATGATCACTTTGATAGACAACTTGCTAGTAGTTTTGACGATGATAAAGATGGCATATATATGGATAGTACAACATATTATCAGTATAAAGAATCTCAAACACATGATATGGAAATAATAGTACAAGATCAAGGACAAGAGTATATCGTATCACAAACATTCAAAATCAATGGCGTTTTACAGGATTCATATCAACAACATTATACAACTGAATCACAAAGATTTATCTTTATGCCTTATCATATGATGACAGATATATATGAAAAACTTGATGCTTCACATCAATATGTAGGTTATGTTGTTTTATACGATAGTTTTCAAGCACTAGAAGAGGGATATAAAGATTTACAAAATCAAGGGTATCATATCAATGATAGTTTTACAGATATCAATTCACTAAATGGATTGACTGACTACTATATTCAGCTACAGATTATAGTTTCTTCTATTATATTATTCATGACACTTATTATTGATATTATATTAATGTCACATATTCATAAACAAACAAGAAAAGAGAATATGGTACTTCGACTAACTGGATTATCAAATTCACAGATTATGTATATATCTTTATATGAGTATTTGATAGAAATGATAATTTCAGTATCAATTGCTTCTGTAGTATCTATAATCATTTCAATTGTTTCATCGAAGCTTAATATACAAACTATTATAATTATCAATGTTATATATTTTATTATTTTGTTATTGGAAAGAATATTTTTAATCTATAGAGAGTTAACCAAATATACAATTGAAAAGGTTCTAAGAGAAAGCGAGGGAAAATAGAATGCTGAATATAGAACATCTATCAATTAGATTTCATGATAAGATCATCTTTGAAGATGCTTCTTTTCAAGCATCGCAAGGAAACCTAACAGTTATTCAAGGAAGGAGCGGTATAGGAAAATCTACATTTCTAAAGGCTCTTGCCTTTCATTATCCCTGTGTCTATAAATATAATGATGTGAGTCTTTTTGATATGAGTGATGATATCAAACAGAGTTTTATCTATGAGAAGCTAAGTGTTGTTGAACAGATTCCAATGTTTCTAGAAAGCATGAAAGTCATTGAACATATTCAACAGTTCGAAAATATTGGATATAAAAGAAATAAGGAGATTGAAAAATCACTGGATATTCATGCAATGGAATCAAAGCTGCCAAGAAATCTTTCAGGTGGAGAAAGGTTAAGAGTGGCATTGTATCTTGCCATGATGAAACAGCCAGAGATTCTTATACTGGATGAACCTACAGCATCACTAGATGTAGCATACAGCAAAGTTGTTATAGAGTTGCTGAAAGAATATGCAAATCACGGACATATTGTCATTGTCGCTTCACATGATAAGAAGGTTATAGAAAGTGGAGATGTTGTATATTCAATTCAAAACAGAAAGCTGATTTCAAATCGCAAGATAGAAGAAAATAAAGAGACTCCTCTGCACATAACCAAGAACAATAAGTCATATAAGAAATTTAAAGTACATCATGGATATAAGGGATTTAGGATAGCTATGCTTTGTCTGGTCAGTCTAACGCTTATAACATTAATATATTCATCACATATCTACATGATGTTTCATGAAGACTATCAAAAACAGTTGGATAATATGTCTTCATTGGAATTACTTGTTTATAAAGAAAAGTATAAAAATGATTATTATACATATGAAGGTTTTGAATATCCTTTTTCAATGTATGAAATAAATCAAATAAGCAACATTTCACATATTAAATCTATAAATATGCATGTAGACTTAAATATTATGAATAATACAATTTATGATGAATATCAAGATTCAATTAATACTGAAAATATGGCATATGTATCTTTATTAGATAAAAATAAAACACTAGTAGAGAAACATAAATTAGAGAATCTTTCATTTCATAGTTATACAAATACAAATATCAAACATAAATTATCCCAAGAGTTTCAAGGCACTGGAATTATTATTTCACATTTTTTATACAAGCAATTATTAAATCAAGCGAATACTTCACAACTTATTCAACCTTCATTAACATTTTCTCTAATGATTCCTAAATATAATGCTACAAATATTTCTGGAATGATTATTAGTCAGGATCCATACATAGAAGTAAAAGTGAATCATGTCAATTCATATATATGTCAAGTGACTTTACCAATAAGAGGAGTGTTAAAAGAAAGTGAATCTATTTTAGGAGTTTCCTCTACAGGTTATGATATTTTTTTAGAGAATGAAGATTATAAAGAATATATAAGTAGTGAATATCCAAGCGAAGAAAGAATAGCTTTGGGAATAGTTGCAGGAATTGATTATAAAGTATTTTATAATCAATTGCCTGAACATTACGAGAATTATAAAATAGATCATCAATTTACAGAAACTCCATGGATGCCCAATAGTCTTTCTGTACAGGTTGATAGTGCATCAAACATAACAAATGTTGTCAATGATATAGAGAAGTTAGGTTTTAAAGTTGTTAGTGGCTATACAGATAGTCAGGCACTATCCATATTAAACGATGATAATGAAAATATACTCCTATCATTCTTTATATCGGTTGTCGTCATTATATATGCCTTTTATATATATTTAAAATATCTTGTAATAAAAGAAGAGAAAGACATGAAAAGATATCTTGCATCAGTAGGATTTAATCAAAAACAGAGACAGCATATTATACAAAAGACATACATCAAGAATTTTATTGGACTATTTATATGTACATCCTTGATTCTATATCTACTCATAGAGATTATGGTAAAAATACAAATAATACCATTGATTATTCCACCTAGAATAGAATATTTCTTATTTATATTTGTAATGTCATTTATATTAGAAGTTATACTTCCCCTTTTCATACAATCTATTAAAAACAAAAGCATGAATCTTTAAACTCATGCTTTTATTTCTTGATATGAAATAATCGTTTGACTCCTCGTGCAATAACTTGAAAGAAGCTTAATGATTTTACTAATCTTTCAGATGCAATATATTTATTAATTGCTCTAAGAGTCGCTTTGTTATCTCTTGTGGAAAAAGTGAAATTACCATTTTGTTTAGTTACAATTGCAAAACGAGGAATCCATTTTCCTTTAAACATGACTGATGCCATAACGTAATCTACTTCTTCCCATGGAATTTGTATATAATCTCTTATATTTCTTTCATTATAGAACTCAAATGCTTTATCTCCTACCATAGCTTTTCCATAGTTTGCCATACCTAGATAGGATGTAGCTTTTATTGTGAGATCTACCTTAGTATTTAATGACTGTACCATTTATTTCCTCCAATATTGGTAAAAAAAGCTCAGTAAATTCTGAGCTTTTATTTTATTACATCAATCCGATACAACGAGATACAATACCTACGATGAATAATGCAACGATAATAACGATTGGTGATACTTTTTTCTTAAGTAACCAACAACATAATAATGTTAATAATAATGCTGCAAGTCCAGGAATTAATTGATCTAAGTTTTGTTGTAATGTTGTTACTTTAATTTGATCTAATCCTGTTGCACCTAATTGACTATATTGAGTCAATGCTTGTCTAATTCCTTCTGTACCTTCTGGTAATGCTTTCCAATCAATATAAGCACCTGCAGATTGTGTAACTTTAGATACAACTGGTGTAAATGAAATAGTTACCCAACGTTGAACCAATGCCCCAATGATGAACATACCTAAAAGTGAAGCACCTTGAGTGATTTTTCCTAATAATCCACCTGATAAGTCTTGAGCAATTGATGTCCCAACTTTATATCCAAATTCTTGAGTATACCAAATAAATGCAATACGAATAATATTCCATGCAAAGAAGAATAATAATGGACCAACAATATTTCCACTTAATGCAAGTGAAGCACCTAAAGCTCCTAAAATTGGTCTTAAAGTAAACCAGAAGACTGGGTCTCCGACACCAGCTAAAGGTCCCATCATACCAACTTTAACCCCTTGGATAGCTTGGTCATTAACTTCTGCACCATTTGCACGTTCTTCTTCTAATGCTAATGTAACCCCCATAACTGGAGCTGATACATATGGATGTGTGTTATAGAATTCCATATGTCTTTTTAATGCAGCTATTTGATCTTCCTTATTAGGATATAACTTTTTAATAGCTGGGATGATTGAATAACACCAACCACCATTTTGCATACGTTCATAGTTCCAAGAACCTTGAAGGAACTGATGACGCCAAGCTACTGATAAACGATCTTTTTTAGATAATTTAATTTTTTCTGCCATTTTCTTTTCCTCCTTCAAGATTAATAATCATTCAATATATCTCCTAGAGGGTCACCTGAACCACCAGCTCCTCCTCCATGAGAACCACCGTTTTCTTTTAATCCAAGATAAATTAATGCTAATGCAACACCGATTGCTCCTAATGCAATTAATGTTAATTCACCAATAGCAGCTAATACGAAACCTAACGCAAAGAATGGCCATGTTTCTTTAGATGACATCATGTTGATAACCATTGCATACCCTACAGCAGCAACCATTCCACCACCAACAGTCATACCACCAGCTAACCATGGAGGCATTTTATTTAATGTATCAGTTACAACTTGTGCTGGTACGAAACATAATGCTGCAGCTGGAATTGCAATTCTGATACCTTGTAATAAGATTGCAAGAATTTGCCATGTTTCCATTGCACGAATGTTTCCTTTTTCAGCAGCTGCATCCATGAAGTGTACCATTGGAATTGCAAGTGTACGACAAATCATTGTCAAGAATAAACCTGCAACTGAAAGTGGTACTGCTACTGCGATTGAAGTAGAGATAGCTGTTTGTACATCAGTTGATCCACCTTCTAATCCAAGTACCATAATAATTGCTGATGCTACTGAAGCAAGTGCAGCATCTGGTGCAATAGCTGCACCTACGTTTGCCCATCCAAGAGCAATCATTTGTAATGAACCACCTAGGATAATTCCTTCAGTTAAATGTCCACTTACTAAACCTATTAATGTACATGCCACTAGAGGTTGATGGAATTGGAATTCATCAAGTACCCCTTCCATACCTGCTAGCAAGGCAACAATAATAATTAAGATAACTGTAATTATTGACATATTCCTTTTCCCCCTGCTTAAGCATTTCCTAAGTCAGCTTTTGCTTTCTTAAGAAGAGTATCGATATTTTCTTTTGAATCACTTGGTACTTTACGTACATCAAAAGTAATTCCTTTTGCTTTAATTTTTTCAATTGTTTCAACATCATTCATATCCATAGCAATTGCTTTATTAACAACCACTTTACCAATTGAATGTGCCATAGAACCAATATTAATTTCTTTGATATCTACTCCACCTTCAATAGCACGAAGTGCATCTTGAGGTGTTTCAAATAAAAGCATAGCTTTTGTATTACCAAAACGTGGATCTTTAGCAACTTGAATCATCTTATCGATTGGAACAACATTAGCTCTAACACCTGGTGGAGCTGCTTGTTCAATCATTTTCTTACGTAAATCATCATGTGCAACTGAATCAGATACCACTATAATACGGTTTGGATTTGTTGTCTTTGTCCAAGTTGTCGCAACTTGTCCATGTAATAAACGTGTATCGACACGAGCCAATACATATTTAATCTTACCATCACCAATAACAGTACCTTCAGGAATGGCACCTTGTACAACCTCTTTTGTTTCTTTGGCAGTTTCAGGTTTTTTAGGTTCCAATTCTTCTGGCTTAATTTTTACACCCTCTCTAGCAACTTCGCAAATATGAGTTGCAATTTCATGTGCAGTTGTCATAGACATACGAGATGCGTATGCTTCAATCAACATAGGCAAATTCAATCCCGTAACAATTGCCCATTTGTCTTCATGACCAGCAATCAATCCATTAGATTGATTGAAAGGAGTCCCTCCCCATAGGTCAACCAAGAAAAGAACTTCATCTTGGTTTTCAAAAGTAGCAATTGCTTCTTCAATTTTTGCCTTCAAGTCATCAGGACCTTCACTAGGCATTAAAGTCACTGCTTTAACATCTGGTTGCTCACCAAAAATCATAGAACCAGATTGCAAAATACCTTTTGCAAATTCCCCATGACTAGCAAGAATAATTCCTACCATCTTTTTATTTCCTCCTATCATCATTATATAAGTATTATACGTATACGAATAGATATCAAACCTGTACAGTATCTCATAAACTGCCAATAAAACCCGTACTTTTATATCTATAGGTACCCTATAATTTCACTAATTAGTATATAAAATTTTTTATTAATTTTCAATAATTTGCCAAAAATTAGTTCATAATTTATTCATAATTTTAAGTTATTTTTATATACAAACGCTTACAAAATAATCGTGTTCTATACTAAAAATATATGACTCTTTATGAACTGATAATCATCTCTCCTATCTACTATTTCAAATAAAAATGCGGAGCAAATACCCCGCAAAAAGTTTATAAATGATTATTCTATTCAAGTACATTAGTTATTGACATGGTGATGAGGAGTAAATGATGTATCATCTATAGCTCTAAATTGATATCCTTTTGATTGATAATATTCTATAATCTTAGGTAATGCATCTACTGTAGTAGATTTTGCTTGTGTATCATGTGCTAGTATATTGATATTTTTAGCATGACTAGATGTACCATTTTTAACAAGTATTGAAACAGGCTGATTATTTCTTGCTGCATCTGTCGTATCTCCATTCCAATCATAATACTGATATCCTCTATTTTGTACTTCCATAACAAGAGTTGTCATAATACCTTTTGAATATTTCTTTGATGTTGTATTAGAGCTTCCTCCTGGGAAACGTATATAATGAGGTACATATCCAATTTCATCTTTTACCATTTGTCCAACTTTGTTTAAATCATCAAAGTATGCATTCACAGAAGAATAAACTTTTTTATAATCATGAGAATATGTATGTAATCCGATTGTATGTCCTCTATCATGGGCTTCTTTGATATATTTGTTGTATTTCTTTCCATTTCCAGTCACAAAGAATGTTGCTTTTGCATTATACTTATCTAATATATCAAGTATTTTACCTGTATTTGCTGATGGACCATCATCAAATGTTAGATAAACTATCTTTTCATCAGACATACCTATCTTTTTAGGTGTTACATTTTTAACGACTTTGACTGTTCTTGTGTATTCTCCAATATTGTTTGATCTATCTGTAACAGTATATTTAACTGTATATTCACCTATTTTATTCAAGTCTACTTGACTTGAATCTATATCTACTTTAGGATCTTTATCTCTATTATCTTTAATAGTTAACCCTGAAAGATAATTTGTCTTATTTCCTACTTTTACAGTTAAATCACTCAATCCTTCTATAGTTGGTTTTTCTTTATCTTCAACAATATTAATTGTTGTTTCTTTTTTTGTCTTATTACCACCTTCGTCTTCTACAACAACTGTGATATTTTGTTTTCCAGCTTTATCAAATTTATAATTTTTTTCAAAATAACATTTTGTTTTTGTTTGATCTTTAATTTCAGTAATAAAGTCTTCTGCCTTGACTTCCATTCCTAAATCAATATCCAATTCTTGTGTTTTTATTTCTGGTGCCTTTGTATCTACTACCTCTACTGGTAATTTATATACTTTATCTTTTACTGTGTAATCTATTTCATATTTACCTAATTTCTTTGTATTGACCTTAGATGCATCTATTTTTAAATCAGATTTATCACATCTCATTTCTTTAATATATGAATTTTCATCTAATTTACCATTAACTTCTACTTGTACTTCTGACTTGGCAAATACTATTACAGGTTTATGTAATACTTTAAACCCAATAAAACCTAAAATCACTACAAGAATGACACCAATAAGTAAATATGCTCTCTTTCTTAGTCTCATTCAATCCCTACTTTCTTTACTTTACCTTTCCACTTTTATTCTACTACAAAGAAGTGTATTTTTTGTGAAAAATACATTTAATTTTTTATTTGTTTTACAATCCCATCTGCGATAGCTCGACCTATATTAGCTAACTTCTCATTATCCTTAAGATACTCATAATCATCTCCCTTAATATACCCTATTTCTACTAATACAGAAGGAACAGTATTCTCCCTTAATACCATTAATGATTTTCCATCTTGTATACCTCTATTATTGGTATATTGTAACTCATCTATACTATTGAGTATATTTTCACCTAAAGTTTTACTTTCTTCGTTTTTCGTATATACTTCAAATCCTGAAACACGACTATCATCAAAATCATTAACATGAATAGATACAAAATAATCAGCATTATTTTCTTTTGCCATATTTGCACGTAACCTTAAGTCACCAATCTTTGTAGCATGTAATGCTTTATCTTCTTCTCGAGTATAAATGACTTTTATATCTTCTTTATCAAGTGCTTCACCGACTGCCTTTGCAGTCACAAGAGAAATATCTTTTTCGAATAAATTATTTCTATTTGCTCCCGCATCATAACCTCCATGACCAGGATCTAAAATAACTGTAGCCAAATACGTTCGCTCTTTCTTTTCGACAGTTTCTTCCTTAGGTTTTTCTTTGAATAATATATGATTTAGAGTCCAAGATACTCCCTTATATAATCCAAATATGAGAAGTAAAGATAATAATCCTGCAATAGCGACTCTATCTTTACGCAATTTTCTTTTTTTTGCCACATTTTCACATCCTTCAACCTTAGTCATTTTAACACAATTTATGTCATAGTCAAAGTACAATACAATATTACCAGTAATATGTGTATTTTTGGTGAAATAAGATAAAAAAAACATAGAGATAATTCCCTATGTTTTGTAATTATTTTTTACATCTATTCTATTAATAGCTTTTTTTAAAGCTATTTCTGCACGCATGACATCTATATCTTCTTTATGAGATAATCTTTTTTCTGCTCTTTCTTTTGCTTCATTAGCACGGTGAATATCTATTTCTTCTGGTGATTCAATAGCATTAGCAATAATCGTCGTTTCTTTTTCACTGACATATATGAAACCACCTGCTATTGCAAAATATTTTTTTTCGCCATTTTCATCTACATAGTTCATCATAGATATTTCTATACCACTTGCTAGAGGCATATGATGTGCAAGAATACCTATTTGTCCTGCAGTTGTTCTAAGGTTGAGAATTTGAACATTCGCTTCTTTATAGATTCCTTTAGGTGTCACTATTTGTAACTTAAATGTTGACATTTGCTAGTGTTTTCGCCTTTTCTATAGCTTCTTCTATAGAACCTACATTATGGAATGCTTGTTCTGGTAAATGATCCCATTTACCTTCTAAGATTTCTTTAAATCCTCTAATTGTATCCTCAACACGAACATACTTTCCTTCCATTCCTGTAAATTGAGAAGCAACAGTAAATGGTTGAGAGAGATAGTTACGCACACGTCTCGCACGTGCAACAGTGACTTTATCTTCTTCACTTAATTCATCCATTCCAAGAATTGCAATAATATCTTGTAATTCTTGGAATCTTTGTAAGATTTGTTGTACACCATGTGCAACTTCATAATGTTCTTTACCTACAACAAGTGGATCTAATGCTCTTGAAGAAGAGTTTAATGGATCAACTGCTGGATAAATTCCAAGAGCTGCAATTGAACGATCAAGTACAACTTTTGCATCTAAGTGTGCAAATGTTGTTGCTGGAGCAGGGTCAGTTAAGTCGTCAGCAGGCACATAAACAGCCTGTACTGATGTGATTGATCCTTTCTTTGTAGAAGTAATACGTTCTTGTAATTGTCCCATTTCAGTTGCAAGCGTTGGTTGATATCCTGCTTGTGAAGGAACACGTCCAAGTAACGCTGATACTTCTGATCCAGCTTGTGTAAAACGGAAGATATTATCAATGAACAATAAAACATCTTGATTTTGTTCATCTCTAAAATATTCTGCCATTGTCAAACCAGTTAACCCTACTCTTAAACGAGATCCTGGTGGTTCATTCATTTGACCAAAGACAAGTGTTGTTTTATCTAAAACACCACTTTCTTTCATTTCATAATACAAATCATTACCTTCTCTTGAACGTTCTCCAACACCAGCAAATACAGATAATCCACCATGTTGAGTTGCTATATTATTAATCAATTCTTGAATTAATACTGTCTTACCAACACCAGCACCACCAAATAAACCAATCTTACCACCTTTAATATAAGGACAAATTAAATCAATAACTTTAATTCCTGTCTCTAATATTTCGGTTTCAGTTCTTTGTTGTGCATACGTTGGTGCACTTCTATGAATTGGCATTCTTTTTACAGATGAATCTAATTCTTCTTTTTCATCAATAGGTTGACCCAATACATTAAACATTCTTCCTAAAGTTTCATACCCTACTGGAACAAGAATAGGATTTTTTGTATCTCTTGCTTCTAATCCACGTGTTAAACCATCAGTAGGTCCCATTGCTATACAACGTACAACATCGTCACCAATATGTTGAGCAACTTCTACTGTTAATGGTACGCCTTGATTATTGATTTCAATAGCTGTATTTAATGCAGGTAAATGATCTGCTTCAAATGCAATATCAACAACAGGTCCTACAGCACGTACGATTTTCCCTATATTTTCCATTTAAGCACCCCTTTCTATTGTGCATTTGCGCCAGCAACAATTTCACTAATTTCATTAGTAATAGCTGTTTGTCTTGCTTGATTATATTTAAGTAATAAATCTTCAATAAGTTCTTGTGCATTATCAGTCGCATTTTCCATAGATGTTCTTCTTGATGCATTTTCACTTGTAACAGATTCTACTAAATAACCATAACTTACAGATTGAAGATACATTGGTATTAAACTATCTAATACTGCATTTGGACTAGGTTCAAACAATGTCTCTTTCTTTGATACTTCTATATCTTTAAAGTCTTCAGTATTTACAGGTAATAAATCTACAACTCTTGGTGTAAATGTTAAGTTATTAACAAACTGTGTATATATCATCTTGATATGAGATATGTCTTGATTTCTATAACGTTTTGTTAATTCATTAACCATTCTTTCAATATCTTTAAATTCCAAAGTAGAATTTAAAGATATATAGTCTTCATTACATGACATATTTCTATGTCGAAGATAACTCATACCTTTTGTTCCAATCATGTAAACTTCATCTTGTTCTTGGATAACTTCTTTCATTGTTTTAAAGACATTGGCATTATATCCACCACATAATCCTAAACTAGATGTAATGACAATATATACTGTTTTTCCATCTTGATGAGTTTTTAGATAAGGGTGATCAATCATACCTTTGTTACTTTCTAGAAGTGTTGCGACTGTTTCTTGAACCTTACTGTAGTAAGGTTTCAATTCGTCTAATTGATTTCTTGTTTTTCTTAATTTAGAAGTTGCTACTAATTGCATTGCTTTTGTAATCTTTTCAGTAGATTCTACAGACTTAATACGTCTTTTAATAGATTGCATATTACTAGCCATAAGCATCTATCCTTCCTTATTCACTTTATTGAATTTTTCTACAAAAGCTTTCATAACTTCTTTCATTTTTGTTTCTAATTCTTGACTAATTGATTTTTCATTATTGATTTCATCAATAATTTCTGGATGTGATGATTGTATGTTTTGATATAATTCTTTAACAAATTGTGTAACTTTTTCTACTTGGATTGTTCTTGTAAATCCATATTTTAAAGCAAACAATGATATCACTTGCTCATCAACACTACGTGGAGAATATTGTGCTTGTTTTAAGACTTCACGTACTTTTTGTCCATGATCTAATGTTGCTTTGGTAGCAGCATCCAAATCACTACCAAATTGTGCAAAAGCTTGCATTTCTGCAAATTGTGCCAATTCTAATTTTAATGAGCTAGACACTTGTTTCATCGCTTTAATTTGTGCTGATGAACCAACACGACTTACTGATAATCCAGTATCAATTGCTGGTCTAAATCCAGAGTTAAATAAATCTTGTTGTAAAAAGATTTGTCCATCAGTAATAGAAATAACATTTGTTGGAATATATGCAGAAATATCTCCTGCTTGTGTTTCAATAATAGGAAGTGCTGTAATAGAACCTCCACCATGTTCTTCATTTAATCGACATGCTCTTTCAAGTAATCTTGAATGTAAGTAGAATACATCCCCTGGATATGCTTCACGTCCTGGTGGTCTTTTTAATAATAATGACACTGTACGATAAGCAACGGCATGTTTAGATAAATCATCATAAACAATCAATACATCTTTTCCTTGTTCTAACCATTCTTCTGCCATAGCACATCCTGCATATGGAGCAATATATTGAATAGGTGCAAGTTCACTTGCTCCTGCTGATACAATTGTTGTATATTCCATTGCTCCACCTTGACGTAATTTTTCTACGATTTGTGCAACTGTTGAATTCTTTTGTCCAATAGCAACATAAATACAATATATATTTTGTCCTTTTTGATTTAAAATTGTATCAATAGCAATAGCCGTTTTTCCAGTTTGTCTATCTCCAATAATTAACTCACGTTGTCCTCTACCAATAGGAATAATCGCATCAATAGATGTAATTCCTGTTTGTAAAGGTTGATCTACTGACTTTCTTGTCATGACACCACTTGCAACTCTTTCAATTGGTCTTGTATTTGTATATTCTATTTCTCCTTGACCATCAATTGCTTGACCTAATGGATTCACAACACGACCTAGTAATCCATCACCAACTGGAACCTCAATAATTCTTCCAGTACGTTTCACTTCGTCCCCTTCTTTGATAGTTCCTTCATCGCCTAATAATACAGCTCCAACACTATCTTCTTCAAGGTTCATTACCATTCCATAGACATCATTATCAAATAACAATAACTCTCCTAACATGGCATTATCTAATCCATTAATAAGTGTAACACCATCACCAACAGTCATAACTGTACCAACATCTTTAGATTCTATTTGATCATGAAAATGTTTAATTTGTTCTTTGATTAATGCACTAATTTCATCTGGTCTTAGATCCACTACCTTCACCTACTTTCTTAATAATTCTTGTTTTAATGCTTCTAATCTGTAAGAAAGTGAATCATCATATATATGATTATCTATTTCAACTTTAATTCCACCAATTAAAGACTCATCAATAATCATTCTTAACTGAACTTTCTTATTTAATTTTTTACTCATAGCTTCTTCAACCTTTATCAATTCATCTTTTGAGAGTTCATATGCACTCCATATTTTTCCAACTTTAATACCAAAGTATTCATTACATAAAGATTGAAAACATTGACAAATAGATACAATATGTTTTATTCTTCTTTTCTTTATTAACAGTAATAAGAAATTATAAACATATGTAGACACTTGTCCTTCTATACTTTTATTTAATACATTGACTTTTATATCATCTTGCAAAGCAACATGACTAAAAAATTGAACTATAGCTTGATCTTCAAAAATATCATGAATTTTTAACATATCTTTTTGATATGCTTCTACTGCATTTTCTTCTTTAGCTAAATCAAATAATGATTCAGCATATCTCATTGCGACAGCATTCATTAGTTTTTAGTCACCTTTTCAACAAAATCTTCTACCATAGATTTATTTGCTTGTGTATCCATTTCTTTATTCACGACTTTTGATGCAACTTCAATAGCTATATTGACAACTTCTTCTTTCAATTCTTCTCTTGCTTGTTGCTTTTGTACTTCTATTTCTCTTTGTGCTTGATCAATCTTACTTGCTGCTTCTTTCTTCGCTTGTTCAACAATATCATCACGAACTTTCAAAGCATCTGCCTTAGCTCTTTCAACTATTTGTTGATATTCTAATGCTGATTGTTTTGCTTGTTCTTCACTTTCAATCATTAATTTTTTTGCTTTTTCATTAGCTGATGCAGCTTCATTCATCTGTGTTTCTATATAATCAGCTCTTTTAGCAAAATAATTTTGAACAGGAATCCATAAATACTTTTTAAATACGAGAAGTAATACTCCTGTTGATAATAATTGAATAATAATGGTTGCAAGATTTGGAAACAGCTTTCCTGTGACATCAATACTCATCTTGACCTCCATTTCTGACTATTTATCATAGCCAATTACCAATCTTATAAATATAAAGCTGGGAATACAAATATTAAGATAAATGAAATCAATAAACCATAGATAGCAACTGTTTCAGTTAATGCAATCCCTAAAATCATCATTGTACGAATTTTACCTTCTGCTTCTGGGTTTCTTCCTACAGCTTCTACTGCTTTACTTGCAGCAATACCTTCTCCAATCCCAGTACCTAAACCAGCACATACTGCAATACCAGCAGCAATCGCAATTAATCCTAAATCTGTCATATATTTTTTACCTCCATTTTTTCTATTTTTATACTATATATGAATAATACTAATCTTCATTTTCCATCATAATTAATATTGATGAAATTGTTACAAATACCAACGTTTGTATAACTCCCGCAAACAAATCAAAATAAACATGGAATATAGGGGCTATCACAGGTCCTAAAAAATTTATTGAAGTTGGTATAATTAAACTTGATAACCATGATGTAAATTGATAAAGTAATGACATTAAAATACTACCACTTAAAATATTACCAAAAATACGGAATGATAACGATATTAATGGTGCAATTAAACTAAAGATATTTGTTGGTGGCCAAATATTGCCAACAATATAATCTTTAATTCCTTTTTTCTTAATAGCATTATACTGTATTAAGACAAAAGTAATAATTGTCATAGCAAGAGTAATTGAGTAATTGGATGTTGGTGCATCAAATCCAATCAAACCACTAATATTTGCTATAACTAAATAGCAAAATAACATTGCAAAATACGGATAATAATTCTTTTCAAACTTACTTGGCATAATAGACTTCATATAGTTATAAATCATCTCTACACCAGTTTCAACAACCAAAACTATTCCCTTAGGTCTCTTTGTCGCATCTGCAACAGCAACCTTCTTGCCTGCATATACAAAGAATATACCTAGACCAACCATAATGATTAATGAGAAAATTAATTCTGGCTGTATAACAATTTTCATCTATTTCATCTCCTCCTTTCTGTACTTATGATTAAGCCAATAAATCGTTATCGGTGTAATCAGATAACCAAAGAATACTGCAAAAAGGCTCACAGCATGATTTGTTATTATACAAATAGCAAAACCTAGAATCATTAATAAAAGCTTTGATATAAACATAATAATAACAAACAATATATTCTGCCCCGTTTTCAATATCATAGTACTAGATTTTATTGTTAAAATATAATTTAAATAACAAATCACATACCCTACAATAATACCTAATACATATGAAAAACTGCGCATTCCTATTCCAATTAAACAAAAAATGAGTAGCATGCAGAAAAAGACTTTTTTAGACTCTATTTGAACATCTTTTTCATTCATACAACTCACTCCTTGATCAACATGAATATCGCTTTGATTATACATTGAAAACAATAAATTGACAACATTTTGTATATAATATTCTACCTTATTATGGCAATATTATACATTAGTTTACTTGTAAACATATCTATCATAGGACTTTGGGGTATACTTGTCAACTTATTTCACTTACTTTTCATTTTGTATTCGATTTTACAAATCTGCAATCTGAAATAATATCTACCTCATCATAAATCATATATCTAAAATCAAAGCCTTTGATTATAAAATGTCGAGCATTATCATCATCTGCTATCATAGCATACATTCTTGGATTGAGTTTCAAATGACTGATAACTGTTTTCATTTGTTGCGAAAATCTTATTTTGTTTACTTTTAAAAATAAGTAAACACTCTCATCAATAACAATCTTCACACTATAATCCTTCTCTTTCTAGAAGTTCAAGAAATTCGCCATCTGAATATGTTTTTGCTTTTCCTTCTTTAATAAGATGGGATTTTTTACAGTATTTTCAAAACTATACATTTCTTTTTCAACTTCATCATTATATATCTATAATAAGCTGTACGAATTTTTATGGACATCCATTCCAA
>DEPZ01000037.1:0-218 GCA_002359025.1 Erysipelotrichaceae bacterium UBA3379
TTTTTCATTATTAAATAATGTTCCATCTACATCCATAATAATTACTTTTATTGCCATAATTTTCACTCCCTCGTATAAGAATATCATTATATAAGAGAAAATGACAAGTTTCTTCTCATCACATGATAGAAACTTGTCATTATTTATGACATTTATTCACAATATTTGAAAGAATATTTTCAAGATTATCCTCTCAATTTCTCATCAATAGCCTTAGC
>DEPZ01000037.1:262-22024 GCA_002359025.1 Erysipelotrichaceae bacterium UBA3379
GCCTTTTTACCAGCACCCATAGCTAAAATAACAGTAGCAGCCCCAGTGACAACATCTCCACCAGCCCATACATCTTCCTTACTTGTATGCATTGTATCTTCATCAACGATGATACCACCCCAAGATTGTGTCTCTAATCCTGGTGTTGTTTGTCTAATTAATGGATTTGGACTTTGTCCAATAGAAACAATGACACTACCTGTTTCAATTGTAAAATTAGAGCCTTCTTTAACCACAGGTCTTCTTCTACCACTTGCATCAGGTTCTCCTAGTTCCATTTCTACACATTCCATAGATTTAACCCATCCATCTTCTCCGTTGATTTTCACTGGATTTGTTAAAAGTTTGAAAATAATTCCTTCTTCTTTTGCATGATGAACTTCTTCAGCACGTGCTGGCACCTCTTCAGCACCACGTCTATAAACAATATATACATTTTTAGCCCCTAAACGTTTTGCTGTTCTTGCTGCATCCATAGCGACATTTCCAGCACCAATGACACATACAGTATCAGTCACTTTCACTGGTGTAGGATGTTTAGGGAATTCATAAGCCTTCATTAAATTCACACGTGTTAAAAACTCATTCGCAGCATATACGCCATTTAAGTTTTCGCCTGGAATTCCTTGGAATCGTGGTAATCCCGCACCACTTCCAATAAAGATTCCTTCATATCCTTCTTCTTTTAATTCATCAATTGTTATTGATCTTCCTACAACAACATTTGTTTCAAACTTCACACCTAATTTTTTAATATTATCAACTTCTGCTTCCACCAAAGCTTTTGGTAAACGGAATTCAGGAATACCATAAACAAGAACTCCACCTACTTTATGAAGTGCTTCAAATACAGTCACATCATATCCCTTTTTAGCAAGTTCACCAGCACAAGTCATACCTGCAGGTCCACTTCCAATAACAGCAATTTTCTTTCCATTTTTTTGAACATTTGTTTCTTGATCTTTACCATGGTCTCTATGATAATCAGCGACAAATCTTTCTAATCTTCCTATACCAACAGACTCACCTTTAATTCCTCTTACACATTTCCCTTCACATTGATTTTCTTGAGGACAAACACGTCCACAAATTGCAGGTAATGCATTTTCTTGAGTAATAATTTGATATGCTTCTTCAAAATTCCCTTTAGCAACTTCACTAATAAACTCAGGAATAGGAACACCTACTGGACATCCAGATTTACATGGTTGATGACGACAATTTAAACAACGTGTAGCTTCTTCCATAGCTTGTTCTTTTGTATATCCAAGTGATACTTCTTTAAAATTCTTATTTCTTACATTTGGATCTTGTTCAGGCATTTTTACCTTTTCTAATGACATATTTGGCATACTATCTTTTCACTCCTGTTAAATTACATATATGAGATTCTTCGCTTTTAAACATTTTTTGTCTTTCAATTAATTCATCAAAATCAACCAATAAACCATCAAAATCAGGCCCATCTACACAAGCAAATTTAATCTTACCATCTACACTTACTCTACAACAACCACACATACCAGTTCCATCAATCATAATTGGATTTAATGAAACAGATGTTTTTATATTATGAGGTTTTGTCACACCAACAACAGCTTTCATCATTGGTACAGGTCCAATTGCTATAACTTCATCAATACTTTCTCCTTGATCTATTAAATCTTGTAACACTTGTGTTACAAAACCTTTTCTACCAAGTGACCCATCATCCGTTGTAATATAAACATTCTTACAGAATTTCTTAAACTCATCAGCCCATAAAACATATTGAGCTTCTCTACCACCAATAATAACATCAACGTCAACACCCATATTTGCAAGCGCTCTAAGTTGTGGAAATAATGGTGCACTTCCTACTCCACCTGCAACACCTACAACATGCTTTGATTGATGTAATTTTGTTGGTTCCCCTAAAGGACCTACAAAGTCAACCAATTCATCACCTTCATTTAACTGAGATAATGCTTTGGTTGAATAACCAACAATTTGATAAATAATAGTAATCGTTTCTTTTTCTCTATCATAATCAGCTATTGTTAATGGGATTCTTTCTCCATCTTCATCTACTCTTAAAATGATAAATTGTCCCGGTTCACATTTTCTAGCAACATATGGGGCATGAATTTCCATTAATTCAACAACATCATTCATTTTTTCTTTTTTTATAATTTTATACACACTATCACTCCAATCATATTGGAAAAATTATATCATAGTGTTACTTTTTTATCAATATCATCATGATGTACAATTCCTATACATACTTGACAATATCATAAATACAGACTAAATTATTCTTATAACCATAAAAAGGAGGATATTATGTTATTATTTTTTGATATAGATGGTACATTATTAGATGAAGACACTTTTACCGTTCCTCAATCCTCAATAGAAGCAATAAACCTTGCTAAAGAAAATGGTCATCTTTGTTTTATCAATACTGGAAGACCAATATCAACTATTGATCATATTATCAAAGAAATAGGCTTTGATGGATATGTATGTGGATGTGGTACCTATGTAGAATTACATAATCAAGTTATTTTTCATAATGAATTACAACAAGTATTACGTCAGGAACTTATTCAAATGATATATGATTGTCATTTAGAAGCTGTCTTGGAAGGTATCAATGGTGCATATTTTCCAGACAATATAAAAAAGCCTTTGATACAAGGAATGTATAAAAGATATCAAGATATGGGATTTCATGTTTCTATTTACCATAAAGAAGATGACATACAATTTGATAAATTTGCTTTTTGGTTTGATGAAAATTCAGATGTTGACACATTCATCAATCGCTATAAAGATCAATTCACTTTTATAAAACGTGATCATGATTTCTATGAAGTTGTCCCAACTCCATACAGCAAAGCATCAGGTATACAAAAACTCTGTCAGCATTTAAACATACCTAAAAGCGAAACCATAAGTTTTGGTGACTCAACAAATGACTTAGATATGTTAAAGTATACAAACTATTCTGTTGCGATGAAAGAAAGTCATCCCGATGTTTATAAACATGTAACTTATACAACAACAAGCATAAAAGATAATGGTATCTATAATGCTTTAAAACATTATAAAATTATATAGAAAAAAGAACGTGGGGAACGTTCTTTTCGCTTTTTATAGACGATTAATAAGTTTAGGGAGAGGGGTCGCCTATATTTCAATATTATATGTCTTACTCTTAAGACACTTATATAATACCTCAGACATATGAATTTTCTGTGAACATTTAATTTTTTTCTATTTTTTCTAATTTTCCATGATTAATTTTTAATTGAACATTCATTTGATCCGCAAATTCTTTAGAATGTGTCACAACAATAACGCATTTATTTTCATTATGAGCCAAATCGATAAATGTTTGTATGATACCTTGAGAAGTCTGCTCATCTAGATTACCCGTTGGTTCATCACATAATATCAAATCTACATTTCTCGCAATCGCTCTTGCGATAGCCACCCTTTGTTGTTGTCCACCAGATAATTTTCTGATATCACGTTTACATTCTTCAGAACTTAATCCTAATTTTGTAAGAATATTCATAATATACTCTTTTTTATTCTTTACCTTCATACCTGCTATATTCATTGCATTTTCTACATTTTGATAAGCATTCATATAATGAATAAGGTTATATGATTGAAAAACAATAGATATATCGTTTCTACGATATTGACTTAAACCAATCTTTTGAATATCTTCACCTTTAAATAGCACTTTGCCACTTTTTGGTTTATCTAATCCTCCTGCGAGTACGAGAGAAGTCGTTTTTCCACTTCCACTTGCACCTACAATAGCATAGGTTTTACCTTGTTGAAAGTCATAACTTGTTTCTTTTAAAATGTTAACTTGTTTAACTCCATCTTTATAATAGTAACTAACATTATCAAATGTTAACGCAATTTCTTCATTCATACTTTATCCTTCCTTCTTTGTTAATATTTCTCTTGGTGATAATCTTAGAATATAAACAGCAGGCAAGAGTACTGAAACGATACATATAGCTCCTGTAATTTGTGCTAATTGTACTATTGTTGTTCCTGTTAGTGAAACATCTAATTCTTCATTTTCAGGAGCAGTCATAGCTTGATCAAATAAATTCTTTGGTTGATCTGTTGGTTTATCTTTATTTTCTTGTGAATCAGGTGTTATTTCCATAATCATTTGATTTTGATTTGTTTGTGATGATTCTAACATTGAACTCACGACATTGGATACCATCTTTCCTGTTGTTAATGATAAACAAAATGCCAGAACTGCAATCATACATATTTCAATCAGTTGTTGTAAACCTATTTTTAATTTTGTTTGTCCTAGTGATAATAATACCCCAAACTCATAGAATCTTCCTCGCATTGTTAAAACAAGAACTAAACATAATATTAAGCTTCCTGCAATAATAACAACCCATAGGAAAATTGTCGCAAAATGATCCATATTTTCTAAAGAAGAAATACTTCTTTGATAAATCATATCATTAGCATCCAATGTATATGTTTCAAAATCAATATCTGTTTGACTTGCTGCTAACTCTTTAAATGCATCAATATGTTCTGGATCATCCAAATAATAAGTAGCACTTGATATATCAGTATCACTACCATTTAAAGTTTGTGCTAATGAAATATCTGTATAAATTTGATTCATTGGGCTTTGACGATTGCTCATCATTCTTCCCATTTCACTACTTGTTTCGATTTCAAAAATACCTACAATCTCAAGAGTTTCAGTTTTATCATTAGATGTTACTGTCAATGTATCTCCAACTTCTAAATCATTATCACTGGCAAGTGTTGATTCAATAACACAATTTTTTGTTCCTGCATCATCTTGTGATAAAAGATGTCCAGAAGTTAATACATAGTTTTCATTTACAAATGATTCTAAATATTCCATTGTCGTATTGCCAACAATTGTAAAATCATTATCATCCATCATTGGTTGTCTTTCTTCACTATTCATTCCTGGTATATTTTGCTTTGTTTCTTGAGTTGTCTCTTCACTCATTGCTACAGGATCTATATCTTCACTTGTAGCACCCACTTGTACAGTATAATTATAATTTTCTACATATTTGAGATCTTTTAATTGATCTGCCATATCTACTGTTATATTATCCATAACACTTTCCATAGATGAACCTTTCTCTCTATTGCCCATCATATTTTTCATGTTATAAGAAAAAGTGACTTCACTTCCCAAAGATGTACGTACTTGTTCCATAGATTTTGTTGTTGCACTTTTTATAGATAATCCTGCAATAACTAGATTCGCTATAAGACACATTAATACAAACAACAACAAACTACGTCCTATATTCTTTTTAATACTTAAAAAGGCATTCTTTATCATTTTTATTCCTCCTTACAGTTATAATATATAGGAATAATGCTTTTAAAACTTCAATATATTATGTGAAATAAACAAAAATACTAACCATCTACTATGGTTAGTATTGATCTTGCATCCCTGCTTGTATGACATAAATATGATTTGGAGCACAAATGATAGATTGAGAACTTCCCTGATTCACCCAGCCAATCTTTTCACAATCATGATTAGGACACTCTACATCAACAGCTCTATATTTACCATCTTTAACCTCTAGATGAAATTCTCCATATTTCCCTTGATATGTATATATATTATCAACCGAAATATCTACCTCATCAATAAGTTCTTTATCATAATAAACTTGTATCTGCTCTTTTTCACCCTGAAACATTTGATAAATCAAATATCCTCCACCTGCAAAAATAAGCAGTACAATAATGAATATAATATCTTTTTTCTTCATTTTTTCATCACCTTATTCTTTTATCTTTCTTATCATATCTTTATTTATAAAGAAATGTCAAGTTATTAAAATAAAAATTATGAAAGGACTTCCATACCTAAAAGATTAGGTATATAATATAAGTATAAAAACAAAGGGAGGAATATTATAATGGTAAAAATTATGTTAGCTTGTTCTGCTGGTATGTCAACAAGCTTACTCGTAACTCGTATGCAAAAAGCTGCTCAAGACAGAGGGCTAGATGCTAAAATTTGGGCAATTAGTGAAACATCATTAACAACTGAATACGCTGCTGAACCATGTGATGTATTATTAATTGGTCCACAAGTAAGATTTAGATTAAAATCTATCAAAGATCAAGTCAATCATGCAATTCCAGTTGATGTTATTGATATGAGAACATATGGTATGATGGATGGTGCTAAAGTTCTTGATCAAGCATTAAAATTATTAGAAGACTGGAAAAAATAATTATCATTTCATAAGTTTATAAAGTAAAGCTATTGGATATACCAGTAGCTTTTTCTTATCCCTTTCAATCTTATAATTATTAAAAAGCCAATTCTTATTAAATTGGCTTTTCTTGTTGTATACGTGATAACTTAGAAGTATGCTTCATTTTTACAAATAACGGAACATTTTCAACAATTAATGAAGTATTCTCTAAACCATACCATTTCGCTGGACTTCCAGCAAAATGTCTAATTGCATATTTCATAGAAATCATTAGTCTATCTACAACTGAAATATCACTTTCAGGAACAAGATGTTTATGAATCATACAAAAACGGAAACTTCCTATATTTTGTTCACCATAGATAGAATAATTACTATTTTGTGGTGCTAATTCCCCTGATTCTATTAAATCATCAACAATTTGGCGTAAATAAATATTAACTCTTTGTTCTACTTTAAAACCTAAATATAGATGAACTCTAAAAATATAATCTGTTTCTAATTTTTGAGCACTATACTCTAATGTATAAGGGTCATCTGTCACAGAAACTGTTACAAACCAATAAACATTTGCTTTCTTATTTCCTCTATCAAAAATAGAATATAGAACATCTCGATCTATAAGATTTTGTTCCTCAGAATGAGTAAGAAAGACAAGATTATCTGCTATTTTATATATTTGTGGATCTTCTCTTAATCTATCAAAAATAGGTACATAATGCTTTAACGGAAGTTTAACAAGCTGTTCTTTTTCTAATTCAGTTCCCCTATACCATATGACCATAATTAGGAATAAAACAAATGCAATCAACAAAGCAATATATCCTCCGTGCATAAACTTTGATAAACTTGACACAAAGAAAAATCCTTCTACCCCACCAAAGAAAACTAAAAAGACATAAGGAATAACGAATTTACGTTTCAATTTACGTAAATAAACAAATAATAACACAGTCGTCATCAACATTGTAATCGTAATAGATAAACCATATGCTGCTTCCATTTTTGCACTTGTTTGAAAATAAAATATGACAAGTAAACATAATGCCCATAAGCTATAATTTACCATAGGAATATAAATTTGCCCTTTTGTTGAAGATGGATAAATCAATTGTAAGTGAGGCATCAAATCTAAACGACTTGCTTCAGAAACAAGTGTAAATGCCCCTGTAATTAATGCTTGTGAAGCAATAATTGCTGCAATAGTTCCTAATATAACCATAGGTCCTCTTAACATTTCTGGAACCATTAAAAAGAACGGATTCATATCATTAATATTTGCAAGCAAAGCATTTCCTTGATTTGATAATAACCAAGCACCTTGACCTAAATAATTCAAAATCAAACAAATCTTAACAAAAGGCCAACTGATATATATATTCACCTTACCAACATGTCCCATATCAGAATATAAAGCTTCAGCACCTGTAGTTGCTAGAAAAACACTACCAAGGATCATAAAACCTGCTTTATTGTAATCACTAAACAAAACTTGTATTGCACGCATTGGATTAAAAGCTCTCAATACTTCCAAATGACTTGTCATATTGATCATACCCAAAATGGCTAAAGACAAGAACCAGAACGTCATTACTGGACCAAACGCCTTACCTATAGCACTTGTTCCAAGTCTTTGAATAAGAAATAACAAAGAAACAATAACAACAACAATCATTACTATAATATGTTGTTGATTCCCAATAATCCTTTCTATAACATCAATACTC
Organism: Erysipelotrichaceae bacterium UBA3379; assembly: GCA_002359025.1. GTDB lineage: Bacteria > Bacillota_I > Bacilli_A > Erysipelotrichales > Coprobacillaceae > UBA3379. Next base: position 8,265 of record DEPZ01000037.1, read on the forward strand.
TTTAAACCCTCAATTGCAGTCGTTACTGTCACTGCAGGTGTTAATACACCGTCAGCAAGTAATGCTGCACCACCAATCATCGCAGGTAAAATCAACCATTTTCCATAATGTTTTACTAAGCTATATAAAGAAAAGATTCCACCCTCTCCATTATTATCAGCCTGCATAGCTATAAGAACATATTTTACAGTCGTCAGTAAAACAAGAGTCCATATAATCAACGATAATGAACCAAGAATAAAATCTTCTTGAAGACTCATTATTCCTCCATTTTCACTAACAATAGACTTCATTACATACATAGGAGAAGTCCCGATATCTCCGTAAACTATACCAATAGCTACAAGTAGCCCCGCTAAACTCCAAGATTTGCGAGACATGGTTATATTTTTCATTACATAATACCTCTTTTCATATAATCATTATATTGAATGTATTATAGTCCCTCACAGATAAATAAGCAATAATCTTTTCATGTTTTGGTTATATCTTTATATTATAACAAAACACTATTTTGTTATGAAATAAATATATAACCAATAATGTAGATATTTTCATGCAATAATCTCTTCTATAACAAAAAAAGAACGCTAAATTCATAACGTTCTTATTCTAAACAATAATTATTTTTTTGGAGCAAGATTAGCAAATTTACTTTCATAATCATAGATATTTCTTAAGATTGCTTCCATATCATGTACCATTGGCATTCTTGGGTTTGCTGGAGTACATTGATCTTCATAAGCATTCATAGCAATTCTATGAATTGATTCTTCCCAAGCATCTTTGTCAATTCCTTGAGATTTAATGTTGCAAGCAACACCAACTTTAGCACATAATTCTTCACAAGCATCAGCGAACATTTGAACACCTTCTGCAGGAGTTTTTGGATTTAATCCAATTAATTGTGCTAATTCCATGTATTTGATATCTGCTTTATAGTTTTCAATTTTTGGCCAGATATTTAACTTAGTTGGAACTGTACCATTGTATCTAATAACATGTGGTAATAAGATACCGTTAGTACGTCCATGAGGAATATGCCATTCTCCACCAATCTTATGAGCTAATGAGTGGTTCATACCTAAGAATGCATTAGCGAATGCCATACCTGCAATTGTTGCAGCATTATGCATTTTTTCTCTAGCTTCTGGATGGTTAGCTCCTTCTTTAACTGATAATTCTAAGTAATCAAATACTAATTTAACAGCTTGTTTAGCCCATCCATCAGTAAAGTCAGATGCTAAGATAGATACATATGCTTCAACTGCATGAGTTAATACGTCGATACCAGTATCAGCAGCGATTGAACCAGGCATACTCATTGCAAATTCTGGGTCTACAATTGCAACTGTAGGAGTTAATGAGTAGTCTGTTAATGGATATTTTTTGTTAGCTTTTTTGTCAGTGATAACTGCGAATGGAGTTACTTCTGAACCAGTTCCTGAAGTTGTTGGAATACAGATTAATCTAGCTTTCTTTCCTAATTCAGGGAATTTGAATGCACGTTTTCTGATATCCATGAATTTTTGTTTGATATCATCAAAGTTAACTTCTGGATGTTCATACATTAACCACATAACTTTAGCAGCATCCATTGAAGAACCTCCACCTAATGCGATAATAACGTCAGGTTGGAATTTTCTCATTAATTCTACACCTTCCATTACTGTATCAATACTTGGATCAGGTTCAACATCGAAGTATAATTCTAAGTCTACTTTGTTACGTCTTCTACGGATAACATCTTCAATCTTATCTACATAACCAAGATTATACATACCTCTGTCAGTAACAATCATGGCTTTATCCATAACTTTCATATCTCTTAAATATCTAATTGAATTCTTTTCAAAATAGATTTTTGGAGGAAGTTTAACCCATTGCATATTGTTGTTACGTCTCCCTATTCTCTTAATATTTAATAAGTTTACAGCACTTACGTTATTTGAAACTGAGTTATGTCCATAAGAACCACAACCAAGTGTTAATGATGGAATAAATGCATTGTAAACAGAACCAATACCACCGAATGTAGATGGTGCATTTTCGATAACACGAATAGCTTTACATTTTAAACCAAATTCTACTGAAATATCATGATTTAATGTATGAATAGCAGCAGAATGTCCTAAACCATTAAATTCAACCATTGCAGCAGATTTAGCAATACCATCTTCTGTAGATTCAGCTTTTAATACTGCTAATACTGGAGATAATTTTTCTCTAGTTAATGGTTCATTTGGTCCTACTTCTTTACATTCAGCTAATAAGATTTGAGTATCTTCAGGTACTTTGAATCCAGCTTGTTCAGCAATCCATGTAGCAGGTTTACCTACAACATTTGGATTTACACCTTTTACTTCATTAACTTTATCGCTATATGCAGGTGCACCAAACATAAATGTTTCAAGTTTAGCTTTTTCAGATTCATTTACCCAGTATACTTTGAAACGAGAAATTTCTTCTTTAAATTCATTATAAATTTCATGGTCAACGATAGCAGCTTGTTCAGAAGCACAAATCATACCATTATCGAATGATTTAGATAATACGATATCGTTAACAGCTCTTTTTAATACACATGATTTTTCAACATATGCAGGAACGTTACCAGCACCTACACCTAAAGCAGGTTTACCACAAGAGTAAGCAGCTTTAACCATTGCATTACCACCAGTAGCTAAGATAGTTGCTACACCTGGATGATTCATTAATGCAGTAGTTGCATACATTGAACGCATTCCTAACCATTGAATACAATTTTCTGGAGCCCCAGCAGCAATAGCAGCATCTCTAATTACTTTTGCAGCCATTACTGAACATTCATAAGCTGATGGATGGAATGAGAAAATAATTGGGTTTCTTGTTTTTAAAGAAATCAATGATTTGAAAATAACTGTAGAAGTTGGGTTAGTTGTTGGAACAATACCACAAACAACACCTACTGGTTCAGCAATTTCAGTAATACCAGTTAAAGGATCTTCATTGATAATCCCTACAGTTTTTAAATGACGAAGATTGCTTGTTACATATTCACATGCAAATAAGTTTTTAACAGCTTTATCTTCAAATACTCCTCTTCCTGTTTCTTTCACTGCAGCTTCTGCTAAAGTCCCATGAGCATCTAATCCCGCAACAGAGCATTTAGCTACGATGTAGTCTACAGCATCTTGATCGAAAGTTTCAAATTTGTCTAATGCAACTAATGCGTTTTCAACTAACTCATTAACATGAGCATCGATTTGTTCATTAGTCCATTCAACAGGTTTTTCCATTTCTTTTTTTACAGCCTTTTTTTCTGCCATATTCTTTCCTCCGAAATAATTAATTTATTTACACGCATAATATACTATATTCCTTGTGAAAAAACAAGCAAAGTCTATTATTTTTTATTAAAATAGTTTCACTTTTTTTATGTAATCCCTTTCTTTGTGGAAATTTTCACAAAGAATTTATTAAAAATAATAAGTATGGTATTTAATTTAAAATAAATACCATACTTACTCTATTTATTCTTTATAAACAAACTCACTATAATACCTATAAAAGCAAAGCTTATCCACCCTAGAGACAGATTATAAAAAGGTATCAATTCTAACACATGAATATGAATTCCTAAACTTGGTAAAACATCTAAAATAGCTCCTATAAACGTAAAAAATATTGTAATAGGATAAATATATGTAAAACGTGAAATATATTTATGACAAAAAGCCAAAAATATCAATACAATTGAAATGGGATACAACATCGATAATACTGGCACTGATATTTCCAAAATTAAATTCAAACCAATATTTGATATGATCATACTCACTCCAGCAAATATTAATGCCCATTTTCTATAACTTATACTTGGTATAATCTCACTAAAATATTCACTACAACAACAAATCAATCCAATACAAGTATTTAAACACGCTATAAAAAATATTGTACCTAATATAATGACTCCTGTATTTTGAAATAAAAAACTTACAATACTGATTAATGTTTGTGTCCCATTTTCATGGTATCCAGTATAATATCCAGATAATCCGCCAATATGAAGCAACATACAATAAACAAGTGTTAAACAAGCTCCTGCAATTATACCTGCTTTTACTGTCGAACGCACTACAACTTTATTATCCTTTATCCCCATATTTCTGATATTCAATGAAATAATAATTCCAAAATTCAATGCTGCAATCGTATCCATTGTTAAATAACCATCTAGAAAACCTTTAATGAGAGCTTGATTTTGATAATGACTTACACCCTCACTATATGCATAATGCCCTACAAACAAACTTCTTACAAAAATAATCAAGATCAATCCTAGTAATAGAGGACATAAAATCTTTCCAAGTCTATCTGTCAGTTTTTCAGGATGAAAAGCTATAAATAATGCAATTCCAAAAAATACAATGGAATAAAGAATCTGTATAACAAACTTATAATTTAATAATTCATGTCCTAGAAATGGCACTACTGCCATTTCAAATGATGTACTTGCTGTTCGAGGAATTGCAAGACAAGGACCAATCGATAAATATATAAGCAATGTAAAAACTTTTGCAAATATCGGATGAACACGTCCTGCCAAATTTTCCAATCCCTGACTCTTTGCGACTGCAATAACACCTAATATTGGTAGGCCTACTGCACTTATTAAAAAGCCAATTTGGGCTATCCAAGCTTGATTTCCTGCTTGTTCACCTAAATAAGGTGGAAATATTAAATTCCCCGCTCCAAAGAACATTGAAAACAATGTTAAACCTATAAAAAACAAATTCTTACGACTTATTTTTTCCATACAACCTCCTAAAATAAAAGCAGTCGTGTATTACGACCACTAAGATAAACCTAATTTTGATACAATATCCTGATACCCTAATCCTTCACATTCTTTCATAAGTGATATTTCATTTTCTAATTCGTCTTGTCCCTTTTTATTAAAATCAGAATATTCAATATGAACAGCTGTATCTACTTCATTTTCAAAATCTTTATCATAATAAGTTTTATTTTCTTCTACAATATATCCTTCACTATTAATTTTGATTTGATTCTGTATATAGCTTACATGTTCATTTGTATCACTTTGTTGTTGGATTGTAGAAACCTCTAATCTCATATCTAAAATAATTACGTTTTCTTGATCTTTTCTTTCAATGCTTTTCACTTCTGCATTTTTATCTTCATACACATTAACATACATAGATTCTTTTTGTCCTGAATAATCATCAGCATAACTATAACTATATGTATCATCAGCATTTGGATAGAGTGTATAAAATTCATTACCATTAGTAATAGTAAAATTCACAGATGAAAAATCACTATCTTGATATAATTCTTTTAACACAACAGCTATATAATCATTTTTATTATAGTATTCATACTTTCTTGTATAATCCGATTCTTCCTTAGCTACATAATAATCAAGACTTTCATTCATTTGTTTCACAGCAGCTTCATATGTTTGTTTCGCATCCAAACCTTCAAAAAGTCCCTTTTCTTCTTGTGTTTGTTCTTGCGTATCAACTTTAGCTTCTTCATTATTTTGACAACCATAAAGCAAACATAAACATAATCCCAAAGTTAATATCTTTTTCATAAAATCTTCTCCTTTAAAGCTAAGTTCATATTACCTTGCTTATATCAAAATGTCAATTAAAAGAAAAAGAATGTATGACATTCTTACCTTATTTCTTATCTAATTCAGCTTCTATTCTACGACATATTTTTCTAATATCTTCATTTGTTTCCTGGATATCTTGTTTAATCCGTTTATTTTCATTTATTTGTTCTGTTATTTGTTTCATGAGCTGTCTATTTTCAGCTTTCAATCTTTTTATTTCATCTTTTTCTTCTTTATAATTCATTATTGCCTTTTTTATATTCCACATGTTATCACCTCTTATAACAAGTATAACACTATGGTCTTTATAAAGACAACACTTATAATGAAAAAGGACTCAAAAGAGTCCTTCAATCATTCATTAATCTAATGCTGAGATCATAGCTTTATAAGAATCTTCTTGTAAAGAAGCTCCACCAACTAATGCACCATCAATATCAGGTTGTTCTAATAAAGCTTTTAATCCTTCTGGTTTAACAGATCCACCATATTGAATTCTTACTTTATCAGCAACTTCTTGTCCATATAATTCAGCAACAACACTTCTAATATATGCACAAACATCTTGAGCAATTTCGTTAGTAGCAGTTTTTCCTGTACCAATAGCCCATACTGGTTCATAAGCAATAACAACTCTGCTTGCACAGTTTGGACAAACATCTTTAAATGCAGCAACAGTTTGAGTTTTTACTACATCTTTAGTTGTTCCAGCTTCATATTCTTCTAAAGTTTCACCAACACATACAATTGGAGTCATATCATTATGAAGAACTTGTAACATTTTTGCATTTACTGTTTCATCAGTTTCACCAAAATATTGTCTTCTTTCAGAATGACCTAAAATAACCCATTCAACTCCAATTTCTTTTAACATAGCAACACTTACTTCACCAGTGTAAGCACCACTATCCTTAAAATGACAGTTTTCAGCAGCAACAATTAAGTTTTTGCTTCCTTCTTTAGCAGCTTGTAAAGCTAAGTATGGAGTTGCAATACCCCAATCAGCTTTATCAGTACAAGCACCATCTACTGCTTCAACAAATGCTTTTGTTTCAGCAATAGTTTTATTCATTTTCCAGTTTCCTACGATAATTGGTTTTCTCATTTTATACACTCCTAATTATTTATCATCAATTGCAGCAATACCTGGTAATACTTTACCTTCCATGTATTCTAATGAAGCTCCTCCACCAGTAGAGATATGAGAAACTTTATCAGCATATCCAAGTTGCATTACAGCAGCAGCACTATCTCCACCACCGATAATAGTATTAGCTTCTGGTAAATTAGCTAATGCTTCACATACAGCTAAAGTTCCTTTAGCAAATGGTTCCATTTCGAATACACCCATTGGCCCATTCCAGATGACTGTTTTAGCACCTTCTAATGCTTTTTGGATATTTTCAATTGATTTAGGTCCGATATCTAATCCCATGTATCCTTCAGGTACATCTTCACCACATACTTTGATATCTCCTTCAGCAGCGAATGCATTATTAATCACTGAATCTACAGGTAAGATTAATTTATCTCCACCTTTAGCAATAATTTCTTTAGCAACTTCAATTCTATCATCTTCAACTAAAGAATTTCCAATTTCATGACCCATAGCTTTCATGAATGTATAAGTCATACCACCACCAACGATAACTTTGTCAGCGATTTTTAATAAGTTTTCAATAACTAAGATCTTATCAGATACTTTAGCTCCACCTAAAATAGCAACCATTGGTCTTTCAGGATTACTTACAGCTTTTCCAATATAAGCGATTTCTTTTTCTACTAAGAAACCAGCTGCAGATGGTAAATGAGCTGGAATACCTGCTGTAGAAGCATGTGCTCTATGTACTGAACCGAATGCATCTTCAACAAATACATCACCTAATGATGCCCAATATTTACCTAATTCAGGATCATTTTTACTTTCACCTTTTTCATAACGAGTATTTTGTACTAAGATAACTTGTCCATTATTAGCTTCTTTAACAGCTGTTTCAAGTTCTTCTCCTCTTGTACAATTTACAAATTTAACATCTACTCCTAATAATTCAGATAATCTTGGAGCAACTACAGATAAATCATTTTTAGCTTTATCTTCTTCAGTTTTTACTTTTCCTAAATGTGAGAATAATACTACTGCTTTAGGTTTTTGTTCTAATAAATACTTTAATGTTGGTAAAGCAGCAACAATTCTGTTGTCATTAGTAATTTCTCCAGTTTCTTTGTTTCTTGGTACGTTGAAGTCTACACGAACTAAGACAGTCTTCCCAGCGACTTCAATATCTTTAATTGTTTTCTTATCCATATTCGTCAATCCTCCATGCCTGCATTATAACATTCTTGTACAGTATTTTCAATTCATTTTGTATATATGTGAAGCATTTATCATGAATTTATTGACTCACTTCATACATATATCATACATATAATAAAATGGTGATCATATGTATTATGCAATATCATTAGACAGATTATACTCTCTTATAGATAAGAACATTCAAATTATTGACTTAAGAGATTCATTTTCTTTTAATAAATCACATGTAAAAAATTCAATCAATATCTCACAAAACGAATTAGCCTCTTATCCCTTTTCTAAAAACACACCTATCATTCTTATTTGTTATAGTGGTGTGATAGCTAAAAAAGAAGCAGAGAAATTACGTCTTCAAGGTTTAGATGCTTATTATTTAGAAGATGGTTTTGCTTGTTTCTTTAAACCTTAGTCTATATAAAAGTTTTTCTTCGCTATAAATTGATAACTGTATCACATAATTGTGCAATAGATGAATCATGTGTAACAATAATAATTGTTTTTCCTTGATTTCTAAGCTGCATCAATAACTTCATAATAATCATAGCATTATCATGATCTAATGATCCTGTAGGTTCATCACACAAAATAATTGGTGAATCTTTGAGTATGATTCGAGCCATAGCTACTCTTTGTTGTTGCCCACCAGATAATGTATGAACTTTACGTTTTTCTTTTCCTGATAATCCTACTGATTTTAAGGCTTCTTTTATAGCTAATTCTTTTTCTTTTTTAGTGAGCGAAGAATATTCTAATGCAATTTTGAGATTATCTTCTACACTCATCGTATCAATCAGTGCGAAGTTTTGAAAAAGATATGAAATTTGATACCTTAAAGCCAGCATTGCATCTAGAGATCCATATGTGATACTTTGTCCATCAATAATAACTTCACCACTTTGATAATCTTCTAATAACCCAATTATATTAAGCAGTGTTGTTTTTCCTTTTCCACTCTTTCCCATAATCGCAACCATAGTTTGTTTAGGAATCTTTAAATTAAAATTTTTAAATATATATTGATGATCATATAATTTTGTAAGATTTTTAATCTCTATCATAATCCTTCTCCTTTAAGTATTTGTGATATATAAATCTTTCTTCTAGAATAAATACAAAGATAAAGAATAATACCCCAGTAAATCATAACTAAAGCTATTGCAAATTGAGTATATAAGACATCAAACTTTAATAATATCATCAATATATCTAAAATGATAAAGCCTATAATATGAATGAATATAAAGTATTTATATATTTTAAATGTAGAATACCCATGAATATATTTTACTGCTATTTTCTTTTGATAAATTGAGATATAAGCATAGATTTGCTGATACAATGCTTTTGTAATTAACACAACAATAATCGTACAACTTACTAAAATCAAAGAAAACATTACTATTTCATTATTTTGAAGTTGAGCCATATCATCATAAGCTGTTGTACAGCCAATATAATAACTATCTAAATGATGTTTAGAAAGAATATCTTTTAGTTCATTTTTATCTTTGACTTTAATTTTAAAAGGATTATTTTTGTATGCTAAAACACGATCATAATCTGAATCAAAACCATTTTTATCAGTTCTTACATATAGGACTATGTTTTGAAGACTATTACTATAATGATTATTAATTCTAGTATTATATGTAAACAAAGGAATATCACTTTTATAATATAATATTTTTACATTTTCATAATCTATTGTCTTTGCATCTTTAATAATGAACTCTTCTTGATACTTATGATTATCAGGAAGTAAAATAACAAGTGATGTTTCATTATTATCAACTTGTATAATCTTGTTATTTCGATCAACAACATTGTTTTGTTTCAAGTATTCATTATTCACATATCCTACTCTTGATTCGTAATAGTAGCCATCTACAATACTGCCATCATCAACAAAATCATCAAAATCAGCAAAAATCGATCCCTTATGATTAAGCTCAATAAATAAATTCTTGTTATCTTTGAGCCATTGTTTTCCAGCAATTTCAGGTTGTGCATCTGGCTGCTGTATCATAGGAACAATATAATAATCTTTCATAGTTTCCCACTGTTCATGATTGTTGATCTTAGAGATAATAGAAATTGCATAGTCTTTTCCTTGTGAAAACAAAGACAAACTCATAAATATCAATAAAAAAAGAACAATAGAATTAAAAAATATAAATTTTTTAGAAATATGGTTTCCTTTAAGATAAGAAATAATATTAATTTTTCTAAATCCAATACTAATGATGCTTGCAATAATAAACGTTATGATAATTGTCATCAATATCACTTTGTAGTTTCGATACATTAATTGAAAGGTATCTGTTGTCATCTGTCTTGTGACTACTAATGAACTTATTGTGGTCACTGTAAAAAGAATTATACTTTGATTCAACAAAATCGGTTTGATTTCATGCCACCATATTCTTGTATAAGAATACCCATGAAGTTTTTTAATTGAAAATAATTTATATTTATGAAACTGATCATAAATAATAATAATTGATAAAAGTACAGTAAAAGAAAATATTGTCAATATAACAAATATATTAATATTTATATTATCTCTTGTATCATCTATTTTATTTATATCACAATCTAATAAAGCAGATAATTTATGTACAATCATTTCTTCTTGTTTTTTTTGACATCTAACAGTTGCTAAACCACTTAATGAATTCTGATTAATGATTTCTTCAAGAGGTTTTACAACCATAAATTGTGAAGATGTGAGTAATGTTATTTTTTTATTGTATTCAAAATGAGTTGTTGATAGATAATCATGAGATGTTAAATAAATATACTTATCATATCTATTGTTATTGTGTTTGGTAAAAAAGATGTCTGAATTGAATTCATTCATGACATCTTGAATTATTTTAACAGTTTTATTTTGATCTAATGCATTTATATTTTGTGAAATCTGTATATCTATAGTATTTTCCATCTTCTTTTCTGCATAGACTTTGTTAGTAAAAACTTCATTATTCATTGAAGAAAAAATTGGAATAAACAAAATAACTGCATAAATCACTAATAAAATTCTAAATGTTTTTTTCATTCTTAATTATTCATTACCATAATATGAGCGATGATCATCATATCCACCCCAAGCTTCAGGCGAATCAGCTTTAGCCCATTTATTAGCATTTGCATATTTTCTACCACTATACTTATTATTCATCATTGCATTAGCATAGTGTCTGTTAGATTTTCTCCAATAATTTGAATACTGCCAAAAACATACATAAAAATTTGTTCCTACACCCATTTCCCATTTTTCTGTTGCATTATCAATAACCACTAATGCTTTAGCATCATTCATACTACTTACTCCACCAACAATCGTTGTTATCAAAGCAAGAGAAATGATAGCTTTTTTTAATAGATTTTTTTTCATTTCAATTCTCCTCCTAAATAAATTTGTATAAAAAACGTTTTCTACAATTAACACTATACTATCCAAGCAAATATATGTCAATATAAATATGCATAGTTATAAAGGTATATGCAAATAAATTATGTTATGATATACTAAATTAGGAGGTTGTTCAACGTGCCTAAAAAAAATATATACTTTAAATTTGATATGTTAATTTTATCCATTCTTTGTCATGGAGATTTTTATGGTTATCAGATTACATCAGCAATAAAAAAACTTTCTGATGGTGTTATAGACATAAAAGAGGGTTCACTATACCCATGTCTTTATAAAATGTTAGAACATCACTATATTAGTAGTAAAGAAGAGATAGTTAATCGTAAAGTCAGAGTATATTATCACATTGAAGAAAGTGGAAAAGCATATTTAAATGAATTAATTAATGAATATAATTTATGGGAAAGGAAAATCAGATTTATTCTAGATTTTGAAGGTGATATTATAGATGCGTAATGGAGTAAAAAAGTATTTAAAAGAAGTTAGAGATTTATTCCCTGCCTATACAAACGAAGAAGATGTCTTTTATAAAAAACTAGAAAATAATATATTAAATGAAATGGATTATGAAAAAAGCACTTATAAAGATTGTGTTGAAAGATTTGGAAATCCTCGTGATATTGTTATTGATTTTTATGATGAAATGGAAGCAGAATATCTTTTAAAACGAATTAAAAAAGTAACTGCAATTAAATTAATAACAAAAATTTTCATCACATGTTTAATCATAGTATCTATCATTTGGATTTATATTGTATATAAAGATTATACTGAGTCTAAAAAATACAGAATTGATAGCTATGAGGAAGTCATTGAAGAGATTGAATAAGGAGTAAAATTATATGTTAAAAAAAATATTGTTAAGTGGCATGATTATCTCATGTATAATTAATGTTGTACCTAGTTTTGCTATAGAAACATCTAGAAATATAGAAGAAACTTTTAATGATGGATCTTATTTTGAAACCGAACTAGAAGTTATCGAATCAAAAACAACTAATACAAAAAGCGGAAAGAAAACAGCAAGTTTCAAAGACTCTTCAGGCAAAACCATGTGGAGCATAACAGTTGAAGGGACATTTAAATATACAGGAACTTCAGCCACTTGTACCAAATCTTTTGGTAATTCAATATCATATGTTAGTTATTGGAAACTCGAAAAAGCAACTGCAACAAAATCTGGAAATACTGCTTCAGCAAAAACTACCGGACGAAGATATAGTGCATTTATATGTGTTGAAACAATTCCAAAAACAGTTACACTTTCATGTGATAAAAATGGTAAATTAGTATAAAATAATAATATAACTTATACAATTAAAATTATTATAGTTCATTTGAGCGTCTTAAAAATCTATTTAGTAGTTTTTACTAAATAGATTTTTATATACAATTTCTTTTTTATAGATATTTTTTATTTATTACATATAAAAAAGGAATGCGTAACACATTCCTCATCTATTATTTAAATTGATAAAATGCTCCAACACCTGCATATTGAGATTGTGATTTCAATTCATCTTCAATTCTCATTAATTGATTATATTTAGCAATACGATCAGTTCTTGATGCTGAACCAGTCTTAATTTGACCTGCATTTGTAGCTACTGCGATATCTGCAATAGTTGTATCTTCTGTTTCACCTGAACGGTGAGAAATAACTGCAGTGTAGTTTGCTTTTTGAGCCATTTCAATAGCTTCTAATGTTTCAGTTAATGTACCAATTTGATTAACTTTAATTAAGATAGAATTAGCAACTTTTCTTTCAATACCTTGTTGTAATCTCTTAGTATTTGTTACGAAGAAATCATCACCAACTAATTGCACTTTTCCTCCTAATTTTTCAGTTAAATAATCCCAACCTTCCCAATCATCTTGGTCTAAACCATCTTCAATTGAAACGATTGGATATTTTTCACATAACTCAACATAGAAATCAACTAATTCTTTTGATGTAAATGTTTTGTTGTTTTCTCCTGGTAATGTATATTTTCCATCTTTATAGAATTCTGAACTTGCTACGTCCATAGCTAATTTCACATCTTCACCAGGTTTATATCCAGCTTTTTCAATAGCTTCTAAAATAGTTAAAATTGCTTCTTCATTAGATGCTAAGTTAGGAGCAAATCCTCCTTCATCACCTACAGCTGTATTTAAACCTTTTGCTTTTAATACTTTCTTTAATGAATGGAAAACTTCTGCACCCATACGAATAGCTTCTTTAAATGAAGATGCATTGACTGGCATAATCATAAACTCTTGGAAGTCTACATTATTATCAGCATGAGCTCCACCATTAATAATATTCATCATTGGTGCAGGTAATACATGGGCGTTTGCTCCACCAATATATCTATATAATGGTAAATTTAAGCTAT